>CAZVJZ010000179.1:0-1501 GCA_964627655.1 uncultured Candidatus Bathyarchaeia archaeon | reverse complement strand
GTTAAGTGGCTTAGAAGAAGGCAGGTGAAGGACGTGATCATAAGGAACGTTAACGAGATCGAAGAGATTCAGGCTCATGGAGAAGCTCTCTATAAAATTTCTTCATGAGGAAAGACGTGTATGACTACTTGAAAATGGAGGATGCGTTGAAAGAGCTCGGCGGATTCTGGCAGACCACAGTGAACCCGGGAAAGAGGTTGAAGTCGCACAGCCACGAGAACCACGAGCAGATCTACTATATATTGGATGGCGGCGGATTGCTGACCGTAGGAGAAGAAACTAGAAGAGTAAAAAAGGGAGACGCCACATACAACATACCCCCGAAGACAAGCCACAGCTTCTACAACGCAGATAAACCATGCATAATCGTCATGGTCGACGCCATAATAGAAAAATAGAGAGGTATCTTACGAGAATCTTGAAGGATTTGATCGAAGTTCACAGGGCTTTTTGGCGTATGAGAAAACCTGAGCCCTTAACCAGAATGGAGCGTTATTCTCCAATAAGAAGATCTCTAAGCGATGGGCACTCAGTATCCGGGGATATAGTTTTGGATCCAGATTTAATCGACTTCTCAGGAGGATTACTAGCAAACTTTAATTCCCATTTAATCGTTAACGGTCAAATCTGTACGTTTATTTTTGCGCTCTTCCACACTTTGGACAGAAGGCTGCGTCTGAAGGAATGACGGAGCCGCAGAACCTGCATTTTGGCACCTGCCAAGGCAGTCTTACTCGTCTTACCCTACCTTTCTCCTCGTATCTTCGGGCTATCCAGAGGCCTAGCTCGAAGAGTAGGACCATGGGCGTGAAGAGAAGGAAGTTTCCCTGAGGTGAGCTTCCGGGAGTTATCAGCATAGCGATTATTAGAAGGATAAGATAGAGGTAACGTCTGTTCCTTCTGAAGATCTCTGTTCCAATTATGCCATATTTGACTAGTAGGACGAAGAAGGCTGGGAAGGTGAATATGAGACCAGTCGCTAAGGTTGCTGTGAATAGTAGGCTGTAGAAGTCCATTATACTGATTACAGGTTCTGCCCCGACGGCTGTGAAGAAGGGTAATAGGGATATTATGAAGTAGGGGGATAGAACCTTCAACCCGAATACTACACCTATGAGGAAAAGCAGGGTCACGAAGAAGACGAAGGGATACACCTCCCTCCGCTCTTCCGGCCTAAGAGCAGGGTCGACAAACCTGTAGACTTCATAGGCGAATACAGGAAGAGTTATAGCCACGGCGAATACGAAAGACGCCAAAACATACAGTTCTATCGGAGCCGTTAGCTCCAAGCCTATTAGACGAACGTTCGGAGGCAGAATCTGCTCACGAATATACCTCAGGAAGACGGAGACGAACGGCTCATAAAAATTTATGGGGTCCCTAAAAAACGATGTGTTGCCAGGTAAGACCATCATTACGGCTAAGGATATTATGAAGGTATAGAGGACTACCTTTAACCTTTGGACTAACTCCTCCGTATGTTCAGAAAAGGGTTTAACGT
>CAZVJZ010000178.1:0-1537 GCA_964627655.1 uncultured Candidatus Bathyarchaeia archaeon | reverse complement strand
GGTTAGGGAGGTTGAGACCGGAGAACTCTACAGAAGTGCCTTCAATGAGGCAATGAAGGAGTTAAGAGGAATCGAGGGTAAAGTACCTAAAGCTAGTGCTCCTGTCAATATTAAGGAGGAAGGTTTCGAAGTAATTTCATTTGAGGAGAAGGAAAAGGGAGTATCTCCCGCTAAGACCAAAGCACAGTCACTAATAATCAGTGACTTAGCCAGTAAACTATACCGAAGATGCAAGGTGTATATATTAGGTAAGGCTATTAAGGAAATCGAACTAAGCATAAGCCCTGACCGTAGTGAACCCTACAGTATTTCCTACATCATAGGTCGAATAGATAGTGGAGATATTAGTACTGAGAGGTTAAGAGAGAATTTAAGGAAGTATTTAAGGCTTTATATCGAAGAATATGCTCCAGAACTAAGGAAGGTTTTGCTTCAATCAAAGCTAAGTGAAGATGATCTTATTAATAATGTTGCTGATAAGCTAGTTAATGTTATCAAAGAGCGATTAAATGAAGGAGTAAAAACGAGTAAGGTGATTACTGAGGAAGCATCTGTTAGAGGATTATATAGGGTGCACCTAGGGAATTTACTGTATAACGTTGTAAATTTCGGTAAAGCATCATTTAGATTTCAAAATCATGTAATAACGTTAAAAATTAAAGCTGCAAAGAAAGGGAATGCAATCAAGCGTTATATCGTTATATTAATTGACGGTAGGGAGTATGCTAAAATAAAGGTAAGATCTAAGGAAAATGACACTCTTAAAAGCCTTAAGAATGCATTCGGAAATAACCCTCTTCTATCTAAGCTAATTTTTATTTAATTATTAATATGTTAGCTTTAATAATGCTAGAAAAATAGCGGCAGTAGTATTTAGGATGCTGGTTCTTCAACCGTTATTTTCCATTCTATGTTTGCGCTATTGATGGTTAAGTAGTAAGACCCTTCTTTTGTATAAATATATGAGTATCCCTGTCCGCCATTTACATTTGCTACTAAGTCTACGGGATTGCCATCTTCATCGTAGATGAATATCTGTAGTAGTCCGTATGGGCTACTAGTAGTGCTCCAACTTATTTTCCAGGGTGTTTTAGTAATTGTGAATTTTTCAGTTGTCTTTATTCCTTTACCAGTCCAAGATTTTACTATCTTGTATTGGCTAGGTATTACTGGTCCGACAGGTTCTGCGTTGTCTGGTATTTTCTCCTCAATAAGAACGCTCCAGTCTCCATTTGCGGAGTTTATTTTTAGGTAGAAGCATCCTTTCTTATGTACGTAACTTATGTCTGAGCCTTCGCCTTGAATGTTTGCTGCTACACCCACAGGGTTACCATAGCTGTCATAGATAAAGATCTGTAATGCGGAAGTATCACCACCTTTTAATACCCATTTAATTCTCCATTCTTCACCAGTTATTTTAAATGCCTCAGTATTCATGATTCCTGCTCCATTTAATTTCATAACCTTCTTCCAAACCAGCTTCGGAGTTTTTTCATTAGCTGTGCTAGTTGTTGTAGTTAATGTCATAGCGCTAGGT
>CAZVJZ010000177.1:0-1551 GCA_964627655.1 uncultured Candidatus Bathyarchaeia archaeon | reverse complement strand
GATAGGTATAGAGCCTGCAGCCTTAGCACTGTTCATCCTAGGAGTCTCGCTAATAGTAGCTGAGTTAAAGACCGGTATCGGCATGCTCGCATTGGGTGGATCTCTATGTATAATCATGGGAAGTCTTATGCTCTTTCCTTCACCTAAATGGCTGATGTACACAGGGAATATACGTGAAATTCAGACGGGATTAGTCACTGTAGCCATAGTAGCCGCAGCGGCTTTCGCATTCATAGTCTATAAGGTAGCTCAGACTAAGAAGGTGAAGGTGAAGACTGGGGCTGAAACTCTGATAGGTGCAACCGGTTACGCCGTTACAGACCTAAAGCCTAAAGGCCATGTAAGGGTTCTAGGCGAGTTCTGGCAGGCGAGGTCTTTAAACGGAGAAATAGGGAAAGGCGAGGAAGTCAAGGTTTCAGGGATCGAGGGTTTAACGCTTCTCGTTAGACGTGCTGAGGAAAAGACTTAACTCTAGCTTAACACTTTTCTCTATCTCGGGGAGAGATTATGAGCGCCCTCACAGTGTTTATCGGTCTCATAGTGATCATCGTAGCGATAATCCTGTTAAGCGGGATCAGAATAGTCAAAGAGTGGGAGAGAATGCCTGTCTTAAGGCTTGGAAGATACATGGGTCTCAGAGGCCCAGGGATAACCTACGTGATACCATTCATCGAGAAGGTTCCTCAGGTGGTTTCCACTCGGTTGACCACCATACCTTTCAGAACCGAGCAGACCTTGACGCTCGATAACGTGCCTGTTAACGTCGACGCCGTGATGTACTGTAAACCGATCGACGTGGAGAAGTGTATCCTGAACGTCGAAAACTATCTGACTGCCACTCAATGGGCTGCCCAGACAACCCTTCGAGAGGTCATAGGCAAGATAGAACTGAACGAGCTTCTCGCCGAGAGAGAGAAGGTAGGTGCACATCTACGAGAAATAATAGACGAGAAGACAGAAGCTTGGGGGATAAAAGTCGTTTCCGTCGAGGTTAAGGACGTCATAATTCCGTCGATGCTTCAGGACGCTATGTCACGTCAAGCGCAAGCCGAGAGGGAGCGAATGGCTAGGGTAACCTTAGCGACCGCCGAACTTCAGGCTGCTCAAAAGATGATCGAAGCGGCTAACCTGTACGAGAAGAACCCGAAGGCCTTAGCTCTACGTTGGATGAACATCCTGTATGAAATAGGCCAGCAGCCGGGAACTAACACGATAATGCTGATTCCGAGTACGATGCCAGAGGCGGGTATACCGACTATGGGTCTCCTAGGTTTAAGGGAGATAACGAAGACCGAGGAGAAAAAGAGGGGAGGAGCTAAGTCTCGCTGAGATCTGCTCTCTTTTTATCTTTTTAACGATTGACCGTCAAACCTTATTTGCTCAGCGCTTCTCTGCAAGACGCTTGAATGATCATAGGCACTTTTAGGTCGGGTGGAGTACGACTATACGGTTCATACTAAGGTTACCTGAAACTTTCGCCTCCTTTTCGGTTAAGTGTTAAGACGATGAAAAGATCTTCTCTTGAAGTTTTTTGAAGTAGTCTAGGACTCT
>CAZVJZ010000176.1:0-1574 GCA_964627655.1 uncultured Candidatus Bathyarchaeia archaeon | reverse complement strand
TTACATATACGTGTATGAACCTCTCTAACACTTTCCTTAACATCTGAGGCTCATTATAGTAATGTTCGATAGATTTTAATAGTTCGTTAATGAGGTAGCGCTTCCCGCCATATGTTAAAATGTAGTCATAAAGCCTGCTTCTCTTAAGAACTAGTAGGCTAGTATCATGCAACACGATACCTTTAAAGTAATTCTTACGTGCCGCCTCCTCAAATTCCTTCCTCAGCTCCTCATTGTATATGGGAGAAAGCGGTTTATATTTGTCAGCTTTCCTCTTCGAGGTATCTGTTATTTCGCGGACGATTTCATGAAGATCCATTTTCTCAAGGTTAAGCCTATCTTCTATGAACGAGGATCTTATCCAATTAACATAGTCCTTTAGGCTGATTATCTCTTCCCAGTTATCTCTAAGTCTAGTTATGAGTATTTCAGGAGAGTAAGGTATGGTGTAGCTAGAGCCAAAGCACTTCCTGACGGCTTCCGTAAGCTTGTCATGGATGTACTTTAGATCCAAGGTTAGGCCCTCTAGTATAGTCTCCTTTCTTTCCATCAGGTCAGCATTAATAAGGATAGCAGATGCTATCCGTTCTGAAAGGAAGGTGTCGAGGGCATGGTGTAGATAGAACAGGGCAGCTCCATCATGTGTCTGGATTGCCAGTATTAGGGGTGCTAGTTTCTCACACTTCCGTCTACCAACATCTAGTCCTAAGTATAAGTCTGTCCACCACCTAATTCTGGGTAATCGCCTGCCAATATCATGAACTTGGCCCCTATCGATAAGTTCATCAACCCTCCTAGCTAGGGGTTTGGGATAGCCTAAGATCTCAGCTATAGTCTCGTGAATATCCCATGAGGGCACAAATGTCCCCCCAGTTTAAAGTTTCCTCCACTTTACTAATAAAATTTATGCTTTGAACCCTATGTAAAGAAAGTGTTCCAAAGAGGGAGGTAACATGAGTGCAGGAGCCAAGGAGCAACTCCACACCACGCGTTGAGTTACACTGACACTGGATCCTGCTATATGCTACCGTAACACGTAATCTCTTCCCTGGGATTTTAATCTAACCTAACACTCCTCCCTCGTTTGGCTGCCTCGAAGGGTAAGTGTAATAGCAGTAATCACTTAACTCGTTTTTCTCAAGGTTCTTTTATTCCCTCTCTCTGAGTTAAGTTTGACGGCTTAGCGCTTTTAACCTCCATGAAGATGACTTCTTCGGGTCATCCATTAGACAGGAGTTTACCTTTTCTCTACACTGTGCTCTTCGTCGTGGGGTCAACTTTTTATGCGTTCTTGGAAATTTTACTGGAAGGTATTGTTCTGTTTAACGGTATCGGATTTCAACTGGTCTTCTACGGTTTGAATCACTTCCCTTTCCGAGAGGATTTTGGCCTTTTCGACGACATAACTCAGGTTGAACGTTCTCCACGAGACCCTCCCCGTCTCGACTAGTTTCTTGACCTCCCTCTCCCTCTTCGAGAGAGCGCCGCTCTTGCTCGACTTGACCTCTATAAAGATTATCTCCTGGGGATCCCCATCGCTCAACCCCTTGAACGCAATGTAGTCAACCGGCGTC
>CAZVJZ010000175.1:0-1583 GCA_964627655.1 uncultured Candidatus Bathyarchaeia archaeon | reverse complement strand
TGGTCCATGAAGCCACCTATCCACCTGGCATGGAAGATAAAGCCATAGAAGACGCCTTCAGAGGATAGGGTCTGATATACACTTGAGGGAGTTAGCTAAGAACGTCTTTTATCTATCGTAAAGTATCCTGTAAAGTGAGGAGGAGCGTCTATTTCTATCAGAGAAGACTGTTTCCGAGCGACTGCTTAGACCTTAGGATAGGAAAATATCTATTAAGGAGGATGTAGGCTTAGTCTAAAAAATCTCGTTTAGACTTTTTCATAGATAGGTTGAATAACCTTCGAGAAGACATTAGTGAACTCTCGCTCCAGCTCGTTGACCTTCTTCAGAACGTTTTTTCCTTTCTCGGTTATCATGTATACCGAACGTTTCCTGATACCATTCTTGGTTTCGACTTTCATCTTCTTGATTAGGCCTAGCGCTTCGAGCTCGCTGAGTATCTCTTTTAGAGGACGCCAGCATAGGTTCGACCGGTACATTATGTTTGTCGGTTTGCAGACTCCGGCGTTTATCGTCTTCAGCACGTCTATGTAGATCTCTGTCCTATTCCTCTTCATAGACCTACCGCCTAACCGAGGTATAAGAGCAAAGTGCTCCATGGTCTCTCACCCCTAAAATTTAAAAGGTTTACGTTTTTATTGAACTTTTGTATGTAACATTTGTTCGTTCAAATAATTTTTATAATATGAAAAAATAAACTATTAAAAAGAAAGGAGGATCTTCTCTAGGCGGTCGATATGACTGTCAAGGACATCGTAAACGCGCTGCAGACTTATGGTTTGTCACAGTTTCAGGCGGAGGTTTACATCCATCTAGCAACTTCAGGTCCCAGCGGAGCAGGTGTTCTGGCTCGCAGGCTCGGGGTTAACCGGATGAAGGTGTATAGAACCCTAAGGAAACTACAGGATATAGGTTTAGTCGAGGCGCTTTCGGGTAGACCGTTAAGGTTTGTTGCAGAGCCTCCGGAGAAGGCCTTAAACACGCTTATAAACGCCGCTAAAAAGAAGGTTTCCGAGATGGAGGCGAATCGCCGTAAGGTTCTGGAGGCACTTGCTAAGATAGACGTTTCTACGAACGGGCTTTTAGAGCCTAAGTTCAGGATACACACGGGCAGGAGGAGCATATATAACCTTCTCTTCACGATGTTCGGCTCCGCCAAAGAGGAGATACTGATCCTAACTACTAAGAACGAACTTTATAGGCTATCTTTCTCGGGTTTAGACGGAGTTTTGAAGAGGCGTAGCTCGAAGGGAGTTAGGATCCGGATACTCACAGAGGTCGAGGAACAGGCGCTGGACATCGTTAAGGCGTACATGAAATACTCGTCTGTTAAGCATACCACTCTACCCGGAAAGATGCGTTTCGTGATAGTAGACGGCAAGGAAGTCTTAACCTCTATTTCGTTGGAGGACTCGATGAGCTTGAATACGGAACGGGACGTAGGTTTCTGGACAGACTCTAAAGACTACCTCAAGGCTGTTGAAGCGTTCTTCGACGAGATTTGGGGTGAATCACTTGACGCTGACCTAGTCATAGAGTCCATGAAAACTGGGAGGGTTATCGAGGAGATCAGGGTGCTTAAC
>CAZVJZ010000174.1:0-1586 GCA_964627655.1 uncultured Candidatus Bathyarchaeia archaeon | reverse complement strand
ATCTTTTTATATCGGGAAGACAAATTCTCGATCGCATAAAGTTGGGACTAAAATCTTTCCTTCAATCAACTTCAAGGCTGCTGAAGATGTCGAGGAAACCTGCGAAAAAGGAGTTCTGGCTCTCTCTAAAGATAACTTTTTTAGGCACCATATTAATAGGCGGTATAGGCTTCGTGGTAAAGTTTGTTTCAAGCATGATCCAAGGGATATAGACCTGAAGTTAAGGAGATGAACGCTTTGGCTAAACCTAAACCTTCAACCTCGATCTTCGCAGTCAGAACCACTGCTGGCCAAGAAAAAAACGTGGCAGACCTGATCTCCGCTAGGATCGAGTTGAAGAAAATCCCGATAAAGTCTATCCTCGTACCAGAGTCTCTAAGAGGATATATCTTCCTAGAGGCTGAAGGGCCACATTACGTAGAGGAAGCTATAGCAGGGGTTAAACATATAAGATCTAGAGTTCCAGGTAAAGTGGACTTAAGCGAAGTCGAGAGGTACATCGTATCCAAACCTGTTATAGAGGAACTAGAGGTAAACGATATAATAGAGATAATAAGCGGACCGTTTAAAGGAATGAGAGCTAAGATCACTAGGATAGATAGATCCAAAAACGAGGTTACTCTGGAGCTCTTAGAGGCGGCGTTCACCCTTCCCATCACAGTCCATTCCGACTATGTCAAATTAGTGGAAAAAGCTAAGGAGGAGAGATAGATGGGAGAGAAGAAGGTTGTAGAAGCGCTTGTAAGCGGGGGGAAAGCTACGGCTGGACCGCCTTTAGGTCCCGCCTTAGGCCCGCTTGGAGTCAACGTTATGGCCGTAGTTAACAAGATAAACGAGCTTACGAAGACCTATGCAGGAATGAAGGTACCAGTCAAGATCGTCGTCGACGTCGAGACGAAAGAGTTTGAGGTCAACGTCGGAACCCCCACTACTTCCGCACTTATAGTAAGCGAGTTAGGAATCCAGAAGGGAGCTAAGACTCCAAAACACGAGGTTGTAGGAAATCTCTCGATGAAACAGGTTGTGAAGATAGCTAAACTGAAGAGAGAAGACCTCTTAGCCAAGAACCTTAAAGGTGCTGTTAAAGAGATTCTCGGCACATGTGTCAGTATGGGGGTAACAGTCGAGGGGAAACATCCACGTGAAGTCCAGAAAGAACTCGATGAAGGCCTGTACAGCGACCTCTTAGAAGAGGGGGAGTAAAGACAACCTTTTTATAAACCCTTATTTTAGAGTCTTAGAGATGCCTTGGAGAGTCTAAGATGCCGATAGACGATAAAACCCTCCTAGCAGCGATAGAGGAAGCGAAGAGAAACTCGAAAAAAAGAAGCTTCACGCAAACGGTAGAACTCATCATAAACCTGAGAGACGTCGACCCTAAAAAACCTGAAGAAAGATTCCAAGAACTCATCGAACTGCCCTATAAGCCTGGAAAAGAGAGAAGCGTATGCGTCATAGCCTCCGGCGACATGGCTTTAAGAGCGAAACGCTCAGGCGCAGATTTAGTGATAGAACGTGAAGAACTGGAAAAACTCTCTCAGAATAGGAGGGCGCTTAAGGAACTCTCGAAGAAATATGATTTCTTC
>CAZVJZ010000173.1:0-1589 GCA_964627655.1 uncultured Candidatus Bathyarchaeia archaeon | reverse complement strand
AGCTACGCTACTGTGTTGCCAAGTTGACGAGGAGAATGGTTCTCCATTTATGAAAAGCTCTTCTATAGTAGCATCTGTTGATCCAACATTTTTTATAGTAAATGTTAGATTCCAATATTGGCTATCGGTGTCTTTTACTATTACTGGGTCTTGTACTTGTAGTTTTTCGAATCTCGTGTATTGTCCTGAGATTCCGCCCATCCAGAAGGCTACTGAAACGGCTACTGTTATGGCGACCGCTACTAGGATCACCGTGGCTATTACTGGGCTTATACCCCTTTTACCCCTCACACCCGCTGTTCTTCTATGGGTCATCTCCTTCTAATTCCCCCTTTTTATCACCCTAGTCTGCTTTTTGCAATCGTTGTATTTATTTAAAAGTTAATAAAGGAATTATGAAGAGTAAAAACGAGGTAAAACTCTATTTTTCGGAGCTATATGAAAAATCTATTAATAGACTACAGGGTTCCTTAAATCGATGATAAATACGATGTCTCCTCAGATGAGCTGATTAATAACCGAATGCTTATGAAACGTATTACAGAGTGTAAAATGAGGGGTGAAGTGCGACGTCGATTACATTCACGGTGAGAATCCCTAAAGAGCTTAAAGAAAGAATGCGAAAGCTCCCTGCAGAATGGGGCGAGGAGGAAAGTAAACGTGAACTCTAAAGGGTTTTCCCCAAACTATGGTGGAGGATTCGTAACAAAATTTAAATTAAGGCTGAATCGATAGTTGATGCGATGTATCCACTATTAGACTTGATCAGAACCTCCGTCTCCGCAGTCTTCTTGACCCTCGGGTCTCTTTACGACCTGAAATACAGGGAAGTGCCAGACAAGCTCTGGCTACTCTACGCTTCGACCGGGTTATTCCTCACTTTAACCCAAAGTATAAGCGGAGACTCAAACTTCCTCCTTATAGCTGGCCTATCGCTATTAGTCACGTCGGCTCTATCGATAGCCATATTCTACCTAGGCTTATTCGGTGGAGCAGACGCTAAAGCCCTTATATGTCTCTCCTTAACTATACCTACACCACCCACACTACATAGAGGGGGCGACATCCTACGTTTATTCCCTATTACGGTCTTCAACAACTCAGTCTTAACGGCTGCTTTACTCACGATGGGGTTCCTACTTTACAACTTGTTATGGAAGCTAAAGACAGGAGAAAATTTATTTCGAGGTTTAGGTAGAGAACCCGCATACAAGAAACTAATCACGTTGATGACGGGCTATAAGATCGACGTTAGGAATCTAGCTAAGAAAGAATTCACCTATCCGCTCGAAGAGGCAGAGATAGATGAAGACGGAAAGGTTGTGAGGAGGCTTGTCCTCTCCGCAAGAATAGAAGAGGACGAGGAGATCGAAAGGAGACTGAACAGCTTGAGAAGACTGAACTGTAAGGTCTGGGCGACCCCGGCTCTACCTTTCCTAATCTTCATAACCCTAGGTTTCTTCCTCTCCCTATTAACCGGAGACCTAATATATACGCTCATAAAAACGATTTTTACAAGTTTCACTTAGGGATAAACGGTCCGCCAAAACGATCATCACTACAGATGCACAGAAGACCCAAAAAGAGAA
>CAZVJZ010000172.1:0-1613 GCA_964627655.1 uncultured Candidatus Bathyarchaeia archaeon | reverse complement strand
TCGATGTCTATGGCTTCGTCGCCTAAGTCCTTCTTCATAGCCCTTAGAAGCACGCTTTTACCGCTTCCGCTGTCGCCTGTAATGTAGACGATGTCTGTCGGTCCAATCTTAAGTTCAACGTCGTCGTAGATGACGAATTCGCGTTCGTCCACGCCTATGCCGAAGGCCTCCACGACCTCCAAAGTCCTCTCTGTGATTTCAGTTCTGTACTTGTAGCTTATGTTGATGTAGAATTTGTCTACGTCGTCGTTCACACGTTCAACCCAAGTGAGACATTCGTCGTCGACGGAGACCTTCACGCTATTAGCGTTGCTCTCAGAGGGGTTGTTGAGGAGAGAAACGAATCTAAGTCTCAAATAAGTCTTCTGCTTTTAATGTTGGTGGGCCATATAGAATGTATGCAAGCCAGTTAGGTATCACGTCTTTTTCTATATTTTTAGTTTTATTTCTAGCTTGGCGCATAGCCTCTGCAAGTGTGTTGTATCCTGCTCCTAGAAACTTTTTGTAGAATGTTTCGGCGAAGCATAATGCTTCCTTTTCTGAAACACTCCACAAGGTGCCGATAAAAGCTCCTCCGCCTTGCTCGGCTAGTGCGAAGGCCCAGCTGTATGGTGCCCAGGAGACGCCTTTGCCCTTTTCAGGCGTATCAACTGATGTTTCGCATGCGTTGAAAAAGGATAAGCTTGGTGCCGCCGAATTTCCTAGAAGATCTTCTAAATCTTTTGCCCACAGGTCCTCCCCTTTCTTAAACAGGTATATTTTAGCTTTATTCCAACTTCTGCCTCCATGCCCCGTGAAATGGAATATGTCGACTCCCCGTTTAAGTTCTTTAGTTAACGCATCAAACGTAGCTTTCTCGCCAAGTAATAGTTTGACTTTGATGTCGTTATCTTCCAGGATTGTTTTTATTCTTTCAGCTTCTTTCTCTGCAAGTTCTAACGGCTTTATACGGCGTTTACAATTTTCGTAGTTGATTCCTACAACTAAAGCTCTTCTGGTTTTCGACCTTTTTGTAAGCGGTTCCCAAAACTCTGCTTTAGCTAACCGTAACCTGCCGATACATGCAACATCGCAGAAAAATTTATACTTATTTCCTTCTCGAATCCGACCGAGTTCCCACGGTATTTTCACAGTTTCTTTGTCTAAAGCCAAGGCAAGATTTGGCTCTTCCTTAATATTAATTGATAATCTCTTCAATACATTTTTCAGTATATTTCCTATTTCCTTTCCGAGCGTATTTAATTCTTTTTTAAATGATCGTTTTGCTATGCATTCGTTTTCACCGCTTGCCATTTTTAGGATTTCCGCGTAATGCCGTTTTATGGCTTCCTCGGATTGTTTAGTCATTTTTTCATCAATTCCAATTATTTGCATTGTTGCTGGATCTATTAGCTCACATTCAAGTTTACTTCTAAATTGCCTTAGACGAAGAATAGGATATTCTTGCACCACGATTAGCCCACAACTCCAAGTTAGATTTACTTATCCTTATATTTTTTATATTTAGTCATACACCGTGCGACGCGGAGGCCAGAATCGAGCTTTTTCCTATTGCAGGCCTATTTGTTCTATTCCAGATGGCACATAATCTTGAATTAAGGATATGGCATTAT
>CAZVJZ010000171.1:0-1624 GCA_964627655.1 uncultured Candidatus Bathyarchaeia archaeon | reverse complement strand
ATTTCAAGTAGTAAATACAAGAGGCCTTGATCTTTCACCTGCAGATATTATTAAAGCTAACCTATACAGTATGACGTCTGAAGACCGTATAAGGGAGTTTAAATCGCTATGGCAGAGAATAGAGAAAGCTGCAACAGAGCAGAACCGCAGCTTAACAGAGCTCTTCACGTACTATGTATACTACCGTTTAGCGCCGAATAGACCTAGAAGGGCTATACAAGATGTAATGAATGATATACTTGAGGAGTATAAGAAAGCAGGTTATACGACAACAAACTTGCTCTATGACGTGGAGGGCTTTGTTGAATCGATCGACTCCATAGAAAAGTTACAAAGTAATACCGCCATAGTTACGATGAGGTATCTGCCTAATGAAACCTATTGGTTAACTATATTAGCGTCAGCTAAAAAAGAAGGCTATAAGGATTTTGAGGAACTAGCTAGGGAGGTTCGCAGACTCTTTTACCTTTACTGGATTGCCGGCTACACTGTACAGAAGGTTAGGCAAATCTCGTTAAAGATTATCGGAATGGTAAAGTCGAGGGAGCATATAGATGAAATTAAAAAGACCATAGAGGATAAAATTAAGGACGACGATGTATATAGGTTGACCATTGAAAATCTTAACGGTGAAGTATATGGTCAACGATGGCTTAAACCCCTCCTCTTGATGGTTGAGCATGAATACAGCGAGCCTGCAAAGATCGTATACATAGATCTAAAGAAGGTGGATGTCGAGCATATACTACCCCAAAAGTGGAAAAACGATGATTATTGGCAAAGATATTGGACTGAAAATGAGGCTAGGAAGTGGCTTAATAGGCTGGGCAATCTCACGTTACTGTATAGCAGAGTAAATGAAAGGATAAAGAACGCCTCATTCCCGGAGAAGCTAAAATATTACAGGGGGCATGAGAAGGAAGCACCTACAAGCTTTGTGTTAACACGTAGCTTATACGACTTTAAAGATTGGACACCTAAGGAAGCCATGGGTAGACATAAGTGGATAATAAGTGAAATATCAAAGATTCTGGGTATACCACTAAAGTACACTACTAACCTTTAAGTGATGAGTGCTAGATGGGGAAGGTACGTGAAAAGAGTTACATGGACATACCCAGATGTAGGCATCCTTCAGGAGCGTATAAACAAAATAAAGGAGTTAAGAGAGAGGTATAATCCAAGAAGCCTGGGGCTTGAAATTAAGATTTTGTTTATTGGCGAGTCTCCTCCGGAGGACGCTCCACAAGTCTTCTTCTATGAGGGGACATCTACGCTATACTATGCCACCTTTATAGCGTTTCATAAAAAGTTCCATATCCCAGAACATGCCTTCCTAGAATTTTTCAAGAAGCTAGGTTGCTATCTCTATGACCTGCTGGATGTTCCGGGTCTAAGGATCACTAACATATCTCTTCATGATCTACAAGAAGCCAAGAACGCACTTAAAGACTTTATATTGGGTGAGCAACCTGAGATCGTAATAGTAGTTGTTAAACGTGTTTATAGAAGAACAAAAGATCTCTTACTGGAGTTTAAGAGACAGGGCGTTATAAAGAAGTACTTTGCATTACCCTACCCTGGAAGAGCTCGTGAATTCACAAAATATGTGGAAGGGCTATAC
>CAZVJZ010000170.1:0-1625 GCA_964627655.1 uncultured Candidatus Bathyarchaeia archaeon | reverse complement strand
CCAGGTGTATCGACCTCGATTATACGTTTGGCTATGTTCTCGAAGGATGCTCTATGTGCTTGATGAGACTTCACTACGACTATTTTACGTTGAGAGGGGTCTACACCAACGGCCTTATAGTAGTCTTGCTCCATCCCAACCCGCCCCTCAGAGACTATTATCTCTATTCCGTCCACCTCTAGAAGAGCCATCTTGCCGACATCAACCTTCTTCCAAGATTCCTTAGGAAGAACAGGGCCTTTAGTTCGGTATCCACCGTGGTAGGGCCCCCTTATAGTGTATACTCCGTCGGAGAGAGTTTTTACTCTAGCTTTAACCTTCACCGGCTTATAGAATCGCCTGTCTATCTTACCACCGACCTCCACCTCTATAGTACTTCCAACCCCGGCAGACAGCGCTACAGCGACCGCTTCCGGGTCGCGGATCGGGACGACAGCGTCTTCGGCACCTTTACACAGCAGGGCTTCTAAGATGACGGTGTTATCGCAGGGTGCTCCTCCACCCGAGTTGTCTGCCACGTCTACGAGAATTATGGGTCCCTCAGGCGCTTTAATAGCAGCTTCGACCGCCTCGTCGACCTGTATCAGGGGTCTAACTTCTATGAATTCTCTTCTCGAGTTCCAAACCATTTCTGCGATTTCGTCGGTCGTCTCACGGGCTAGGTCGAGGTCTCCGTCTGTTATGGCTAGGACGGATGTTACGCTTTCAGGTATGTCTGAGTATGGGAAGCCTATGAAGACTGAAAGGTCGAGGATCTTCGGGTTCTTCTCGACCTCTTTAACCTTTCTCATGATCTTCGCGAAGGGGAGGTTTTCCTCCTCTTTTGGGTTGTAGGACCATGTGCTCATGCCTAGGTTCGGCCCGAGCATGGGAAGCCTCTTCAGGTGCATGAGAGGTTTAGTTTCGCCTTTCAAGGTTGAGGTCAAGAGGTTTGCGGCGTCCTTCCCCCTCTCGTAGAGGTCTATATGTGGGTTGGTCTTGTAGCCTAGAAGGGCGTCCGCCATGTCGACCTTCAGGTCTGTGATGTTTCCGTGTATGTCTAGGACCGCCATTATAGGGGTCTCTTCTCCGACTGTTTCTCTCAGCTCCTTAAGGAGTACGCCTTCACCGTCTGGGGCGTTTTCGGCGACCATTGCTCCGTGAAGGTCTAGAAGCACCCCGTCGAGTTTCCCGGCTTCCTCGACGCGTCTTATAAGTTCCCCCTTGTAGTGTTCGTAGCTCTCTTTAGCTATGACGCCTGTTGCTCCCCAAAACACCCTTAGGGTAGGTATTACTTCGATTCCAGCATCCTTCAAAACCTCTAGGAAGCCGCCGATAACTGTTCTCTTACTCAAGTTCTTCGAAATGATTTCTTGGCCTATTTCCACGTCCTCTGTTTCGCTAACAGGGCTCTCTATGCTGAATGAGTTGGATTCTGCCCCGAATCCTCCTACCGCTACACGTAGTCCACTCATCCTTTCACAAATCTCCCTTCAACGCTCTCTATAAACAAGGTGTTACTTCCACATATTTTTATACCGAGAATCGAGTTGTGTGCGGGTGGTTTACCGTGAAGATAGTCTGTTTAGGGAGGTTTCTCGTTAACCCTGTGGGTAAATATAAAGCCATAAAAGACGCCTTCAGAG
>CAZVJZ010000169.1:0-1720 GCA_964627655.1 uncultured Candidatus Bathyarchaeia archaeon | reverse complement strand
TCTCGGGAGACCGTCCTCGCTCAGCACCTCGCCATCGCCACCGTCAGCGACCCGCTCACCAAGATCCGGTACATCTGCGAGGCCGCCCGGATGCTGACACCGGAGGAGAGGGAGCGGTACGGCGTGGATGAGGAGTGGCTGGAGGTCGCCTACAGGGTTGCGGTCAGCTTGATGAGGGAGAACAGGTATCCGATCCTCAGGGTTTGGAGTCCCCAATACCAGCAGGAGGACGTTGAGGTCAGCATCGGCTGGGCATTCCTCATGGATGAGGAGAATTATAGGCGGTATATAAAGCCGTGGTTACATGGTGGGTTTATGTGTTGGGGGAAGTTCCGTTCCTTCGAGGATGCCACGCACCACTTAACGAAGAGCGGGTATGCCAGCATAGTCGCCCAGTTCGTGGCTTGGGCGATGCCTGAGGCGATGAGGCTGGCCAACCAGATCACCCGCAGCATCACGCCTGAGACCTACTGGGAGATGATCCGGCTGTACAAAGGTGAGCCTCAGCAAAGATGAAGATCGCGTGGGTTAGGGGAATCGACCCCATCTCCTTCAACAGGCCCCACCTCTTCTTCGTCCAGGGCATCAGGGGCTCAGGGAAGAGCACGTTTCTGGAGACCCTTGGGGTCCGGTACCTCCAGGCCGGTCACTGCGTTCTCGACCTCTTCTCCAGCCGTGACGGGGAGAACCTGGCGTGGCTGCGGAGCCCCCACGCCGAGGAGAGTAGGGTGCTGCTCCTCCACGGGGAGGCCGTGGACGTGGACTGCAGCTGGCCGGTGAAGAGGGCCGACCAGGTCTCCCTCAGCGACTTCGAGGACCATGACATCGTGATCAGCAGCCCGCCCCTATACCTCAACATGGACCAGGAGTTCACCATGATAGCGCACCTCATGGACAAGCTGTACCGCCGCCTCCACTGGCGCCGCCTCGTCTACACCATCATCAGGGAGGCGAGCAACTTCCTCTACAGCCGCGTGAAGGTGACGGAGGACCAGACGCAGGCGAAGAGCCAGGCCATCTACCTCCTCAGGGAGGCCCGTCACTGCGGCCTCCCCCTGGGCCTGGACAGCGTCCGCCTCACCAGCATAGACGTGGACATCAGGGCCATCGCCGACTACGTGATCCTCAAGGCCCAGGGCGTCTGGGGGCTGCCCCGAGACCTCAAGTGGCTCTACCGCTACTTCAGGCCCCGAGCCGTCCAGGCCATGCCCCCGAAGGGCTTCATCATCGTCTCCCGGAGGGGCGCCGTGGGCCTCGGCGTCTTCAACGCCCTCCCATGGCACAAGCGGGAGAGGGAGGACATCCTCTCCTCCGTGGGCCTCCGGGTCGAGTACGGGGAGCCCGTGGAGACGGGGAGGTACCGGGGCAGGTTCACCACGGTCGGCGACCGGGAGCACGCCGAGATCGTGAGGCTCTACGTGGAGGAGGGGCTCAGCATGAGGGAGGTGGCTGAGAAGCTGGGCAGGTCCACGGCGACGGTGAAGGCCCACCTGGACAGGCACAACCGGGCCGTGGGGCGATCCGGGTTCTGCCCCGCATGCAGGAGGGCGGGGAGCCCCCTGGACGGCGAGACGGCCCGGAGGGAGGCGAAGCCCCCGGCCGAGTAATAGATTCATTTATTCACGCCCTCCACCTCCACACGTAGAGATCGGGGGAAGAGATGAACGTAGGATGCAGTAGATAATCATCAAATATAAAGTCCGCTATCCTATTAATACTA
>CAZVJZ010000168.1:0-1730 GCA_964627655.1 uncultured Candidatus Bathyarchaeia archaeon | reverse complement strand
CCGTATACTATTGTGTATCCATTTGAGGGGGTGTTAGTAACGGACAATCAGAAACGCAAGGAAGATGTCCAAAAATGGATAAAAGGGCTTTTTAAAGACGGAATAACTAAATTTCTTCTAAAAAATAGTTGTTTAACAAAGAAGCAATTAGAAACTCTTTTAATAGATATCTTAGTCGAGAATGTATTCAATATAAAGGTTACATATGAAGAAAAAGCCTCTTTCAGGATTTCCGAGAAAAAAATAACCCGAGGAGCGTTTAACAGAACGCTCAGACAAGCAAGAAAGAACGTAATAAAATCCATCTACACGGTAATTTTATTAGGTTATTTAGGCATACTAGACGACCCTTCCCTCTACCCTTATCTAGAAATCTCGAATAAGATAAGAGAATTTAAAGAGAGGTACGGTAAGGGAGCAATAGATCATTCGATCCTCAACGTCTTAAAGGAAAACCTAGAGAATTCCTTAAACGAACTATCAAGCGTTAGAGCACTTGCCAAGTGATTGCAGAACTTTAACGCTGAATTGGTTTTCCTTAGAAAAATATTTATCTTTATTTGATTTAATTTATGGTGACGTCACATGACATGGTGATGTAACATGGTCACATTATCTCTCCTTATAAGTTTCCTCTTATTGCTCATTTCAGCGTTTATCTTTACTCTGCAGGCTTACAGACTAAAAAGAATCACTCAAGAATATAAGAAATCAAAATCTCTACTCTCCGATATAATATTGAGTTTCAACGATCAATTAAGAAAAAACGAAGCTAGGATAGAGAAGATCGAAAGCGTAATAGAGTCCTCCTTAAAAGAGGAAAAAATTTCTGAATTTAAGAGTACCGTCTTAAAGTTAGAGAGTGAAGTACAGAAAATTAAAGACGCTATGACTCAAGAGCTCTCTTCTATAAGAGAGAATATTCGCCTTTTAGATGAAAGACTTAAATCTTTAGGACAAGAACTCGAATCGAGAAAAAACGTAGAAATATCTGAAGAGCCTATAGAAAGTGCTATTCCAATTAAGAGAGAAAGCGTCTTGTCTTCTTTAAACGAAACAGAATTAAAAGTTCTAAAGTTTCTAGCTGATGAGGGAAAGAAAACGGCTTTACAGATTAGAGATAGATTCAACTTTTCTAGAGAACACAGTGCTCGACTTCTAAAAAAACTCTATGAAAACGGTTATTTAGAGAGAGAAACATCTAGTAAACCCTTTCTTTACGGGATCAAGAAAGAAATGTTAAATTTATTGAAAAATAGCTCATAAATCTCTTAAATTTTTATGAGGTTGGCGTTTATTTTAAATTTTCTGTTCCTGCCTTCTCTCTCGTTTATTAAGACTCCTGAGTTAGTCATTCTAGTCAAATAAGTCGAAACCGTGCTTAGACTAATCGGAGCATTATACTCCTTCTCATACATCATCTGAACGTCTCTTGAGGTAAACCAAGATAGTGAAAAATATTTCTCAACGACAGCCCTTACCTTATCCATCTTACTTGAACTATTAAATTTCTCACGTGATATAGAGGGAGTTTCAGGTAGGCCAGATAATAGGTCGACAAGGTCTAGAATCTTAAGTGCCTTATCTCTCGTAACCCTACCCTCAAAAGAGATAGCATACCTATTACCTTCCTCGTCATATACTTCGACTTTAAGCTTCCTAGCAGGCACTACGTGCACCGTAAATTAATTATTCACTTATTCACATGTAAACTTTTTGCTGTTAAATAA
>CAZVJZ010000167.1:0-1737 GCA_964627655.1 uncultured Candidatus Bathyarchaeia archaeon | reverse complement strand
GTGAAAAAATCTTTCATCATCCCGTCAGAACATGTTTGTATGCGTTACGTAGTTATAATCTTTGGAGATATACTGGCTTTGAAGGCTATCTAAGAAAGTTTGAGATTCAAGTGAATTGGCTTGAGAGAAACGGCGAATATGATAGGGGTTTACTAAAGTGGTTTTATAAATTCGATTGGCCCTCTTACAATCTAAAAGCACCTTGGTTTTCAGGTATGGCTCAAGGATTAGCGGCTTCAACGCTTTTAAGAGCTTACCAAATCTGGAATGATGAAAAATTTCTTAGAATTGCAGGCGAAGCCATGAAAACCATGATAACTCCTATTGAGCGAGGCGGAGCACTTTCAACTGATAAGTATGGAGTCTTCATCGAAGAAGTAATAACTCATCCGCCAAGCCATATACTTAATGGAAATATCTTCGGCATTTTAGGATTATATGAATATAACTTGATTACCGGAGAATATGGAAACATTTTAGACGATCTCGTTGAAACATTAACAAAAGTTCTCGATGAATATGACTTAGGTTATTGGTCTGCTTATTGCCTTTACTATAGAAGACCCGCTCCCCTACATTATCACTATCTTCACATCAGACAATTAACTTTCATGTACCAGCTCTTTAACGAACCAATTTTCATCAGAAAGGCGATAAAATGGTCACTGAACTCAAACAGAATATCTACATTATCCAGATTGGTGTTTAAACGAATACTTCGCGCTTTTAAAATAGCCTTAAGAAAAATATAAGCACTTGATTAAACCTTTACCGAGAGCTTTATTTACCGCAAATATGCTCATCCATTTGATTAAACGGTCTAAAGGAGGTCAGCTACTTGAGAGTTGTTTCTGTTGTTGGTGCTCGTCCGAACTTCGTTAAGCTCGCGGCCCTAGAGCTCCTCCTATCTAAAAGAACAGAGCACGTGATAATCCATACAGGCCAGCACTACGACTACGAATTATCAAAGATATTCTTCGAAGGATTCAGCATACCAGAACCAGACTATTTCTTAAATGTCGGGTCAGGATCACATGGTTACCAACTCGGAGAGGGGATCAAGAGGATCGAGAAGGCCTTACAGAGGGAATCCCCAGACCTCGTAATAGTTTACGGAGATACAAACTCAACCCTTGCAGGAGCGCTAGCTGCAGCCAAGGCAGGCTTTAAGGTAGCTCATGTTGAGGCGGGATTGAGAAGCTTCGAACAATTTATGCCGGAGGAAATAAACAGAAGGCTAACGGATCAAGTCTCAACTCTGCTATTTGCTCCGACCGAAAACGCCGTCGAGAACCTGAAAAAGGAAGGAGTTCTAGGGAAAATACACTTAGTCGGGGATGTCCACGTTGATGTCCTTAAGAAGTGGATCGAAATAGCCGACAAATCAGAGATCCTAGAAAATCTAGATCTGAGCCCCAAAGAATACCTGTTGGTCACGATCCATAGAGCCGAAAACACGGACAACGAGCAGAGACTCGCCGAAATAGTCAAGGCACTAACGAAGATTAAGATAAACGTGGTGTTTCCGGTCCATCCCAGAACGGAGAAGGCGTTAAAGGAGACGGGACTTAACAAACTCCTAACAAATAAGGACAACATCAAAATAACAAAACCCTTGGGATACATGGACTTCATAAAACTGTTAAAGGAATCTTGGAAAGTCTTAACAGATTCAGGAGGTGTCCAAAGAGAAGCCTTCCTACTCGGTGTTCCTGCGATAATCCCCAGAAGAAGAAC
>CAZVJZ010000166.1:0-1784 GCA_964627655.1 uncultured Candidatus Bathyarchaeia archaeon | reverse complement strand
GGCCTAAGCTCAAGTTCGCTTCGATAATAGGGTCTTACGGTTGGGGTGGAAGAACTGTGGAGAAGATTAAGGATATGCTGTCTAACCTGAAGGTCGAGTTTCTCGAACCGGTACTCGTGAAGGGTCTGCCGAAGGCTGAGGACTTCAAGCGGCTGGATGAACTTGCCGACGAGATATCGAAAAGACATAGAGAACTCTTAGATTGAAACATTTTAATAAGTAGATACGATCTTTCCTTCACGGCATGAAAGTCTATGTGAGGTTCTTCGGTTCACTGACCCGTCAGGCCGGAAGACAACGTGTCATGGAATTCAGGGAGGGTGTAACAGTAGCTGATGCTGTCGAAGAAATATTCAGAACCCTCAAGCTGGGTAAGCTCCGCCTAACCGATGAGCGTTCAACCCTAGGTTACGTTAAGGTCTTCCACAACGGCAAGATAGCAGACGGAAAAAGCATACTCCGAGACGGGGATGAAATAGCCTTCTATCCACCGATCTCCGGCGGAAGCCTCTAAGCGTTTATTTCTAAAAATTTAAATCCTATAACAAAGTAATTCATTAATCACTTTTTAGATAGAAATACGAAGTGGTTTTAATGTCCTCGGAAAAGAAGCCTTACCAGATATGGATAGCGAGGGACTACGCCAACTGCAGCGGATGCAGAAGATGCGAAATTGCCTGCTCCCTCTACCATGAGGGTAGGATCTGGCCTGAAGCCTCTAGGATAAGGGTCTTTATGCTCGTCCCAACCCTTGAGATACCGCATCTATGCGCCCAATGTGACGACGCTCCCTGTATACCTAGCTGCCCGGTTGAGGCGCTGAGCATAAACGAAGAAACCGGTGCGGTAGTAGTAGACAAAGATAAATGCACAGGATGCGGCAACTGTATAGAAGCTTGTCCAGGTCGGGTTCCTGTGATTCATCCGACCGAGAAGTATGCCCTGATATGTGACCTCTGTGACGGAGACCCGCAATGCGTCAAGGTCTGTCAGGAGGGGAGATATAACGCCTTATGGGTGGCTAAGAAGGTTCCGTCTGCATCGTATAAGCTCTACGCCAAGGAGCCTAAAGAGGTCGTTAAGGAACTTGCTTATAAGTTCTACAGAGATTTAGCGGAGGAGTTGGTGTAAATGGTAAAGGGCTACGCAGGTAAGTTTCTTGAAGTAGACCTAAGTTCTGGGAGCATGAAAGACGTAAAGTTCAGTGAAGAGGTTTTAAGAAGATGCATCGGTGGCAGAGCTCTAGCCGCAGAAGTCCTTTGGGATAGGCTTGGCGACCGCTGGGAGGAGATAGACCCCCTAGGGCCAGAAAACATACTCACAGTCTTCACGGGCCCGTTAACAGGCTACTTCCCTGGAATGAGGATCTGCGTCTCTGGTAAATCCCCCTTAACGAACGGCATGGTTGGATCGACCGCAGCTGGAGAATTCCCGCTGGAACTCAAATGTACCGGTTACGATGGAGTAATAGTTCTCGGCCGCTCAGAGAAGCCTGTATACCTCTATATAGACGATTCTGGAGCCGAACTTAGGGACGCATCGCACATCTGGGGTAAAGACGGGAAAGAGACTGTAAAGGTCCTAACTAAGGAGGTAATCGAAGGGTTAGAGAAGAAGAGGCCCCGAGAGAGAATGTGGAGAGAACCCGCTATGCTTTATGTAGGCCCTGCAGGAGAGAACGCCTGTAGGGTGGCAGCCGTTATACAGAAGTGGACTCATGCGTGTGGTTACGGCGGCTACGGAGCGGTCATGGGCTCCAAGAACCTTAAGGCCATAGTCGCTAA
>CAZVJZ010000165.1:0-1866 GCA_964627655.1 uncultured Candidatus Bathyarchaeia archaeon | reverse complement strand
TCCGTACTCTGCGTGTATGCGTAGGACGTACCACTCCATGCTATTATATGTTACCTTATATACATCCATCAACGCGATCTTGTTATACCCGTTCTTCGGAATGTATGCAAGGTGCTTGAGTGGTTTCTCGTTAATACCTCTAACAGAATCCCTAGGAAGAGTCCAAGGCAGAGCTTCAGTCACTACCTCCGTTCCTCGCGGAGCTAAGTAATTCCAGAAGTTCCCATTACAGGACTTTATCGATTTATCCTCTGGAATTAATTTAACGAGAACATTAGCATCAGTTTTTATGGTGAGGTACACCATAGCATCTTTTGCAAGGATTCTCCCCTTGTTCCGAACCTTCAGGAGCACCCTAAGGCTTTTCTCAAACCTAAGAAAATCGAGGTCTACGGCTTCCAAAACCACTCTTCTGAAGTAACGCTCTTCTACCAACAATAAAATTATACCGCCAACAATACCGCCGAGGAACCCATTAAAGAAAGTTCGAATAAATTCCAAAATAGGCTCTAACATGGTGCTACACCTAAGATATTATAATCGTTGTGAATAGTGTACATGTCAGTAATTAGATTTTTAGTTCTTAGTGAAACAAGCTGTAATTTATCGAAGCTAAATTAAATTTGAGGTTGTGGGCTTTGTTGGTTGCCTTATGTTATAGAAGTCTGAGAGGCCTACCCTCCATTTCTCTTATAGCTTCTTCCAGCTTTTTCCTCGCCCTTTCCGCTACTTCTTGTGTCACGCTTCCCGCACGCAACATTGTAGCACACCTCTCTACTAGCCGTCGAGCGTAAAATCTCTCCTCATCAATCGCTAGCTGGTTCAGGAAACAGTGAATAAGCTTGTCAGGAATGAATTTTTCTCCTTTCTCCAGATCCTCTGAGTACATTGCTAGAGCGATATCGCTTCCGATTTCGAAGAACTTCTTCGCTAACAGCCACCCGTCTTTACCGTATCCCTCTGCCTCACCTTCGTAGCTTTCACTTACAATATAATCGTCAATCAAATCCCTGAATTCCTCAATACGTTGCGTGATCAAGTCTTTTATTTCATCAAGACTCACGTTCTCCCCTGCCTCTACTCTGAACAGCACCTCGACGCCCGGCTTCTCATCTACCCTACGCTCGAAGAAGTAGTGGTATGTCTTTATGAGTTCTTTCCGCCTCAATTCATGCACACAGTGCTTTACAACCCCTAGAAGAACTGTCTTTATTGTTCTGGAGCTCGCTTGATGCTGGGGGAAAAGAATGTGTACTTCTAACCACTTCTCGGTCATATTCTCAATCTCTATTATCATTAATATACTCTAATCATTGCTCCCCCGCTTCTCCCCAGAGCCACGTGTAACTAAGTAAATTAGTGCAGCAAGACCTAGGCCTAACAGTACTCCAAGTCCTAATCCTGTTGCTAAAGATGCTATATCAGTTCCCTTTACGTCTACGTTAATGCCAGGCTGTTTGTAGCCACAGTTATCGCATACATAGTAGCTTACCCGCGTTCTTACCTCGAAGCCCCTCATTTTATTTCCACAAATAGGACATTTTTCAGGAGCTAGAACTTCCTTGGGAAGCCGTTTAATACCTCCTGTTATTAGCTTGGCCCTCGCCAATTCCGCCTCATCAAATACATAACTTGGTAGCTTAGTAGACCTATATCTTATATTCACCTCTCCCACCTCCTTCACCGCTTTCACCGACTATACCTATCACAAAAGAGCATTTAAATTTTGCGGTATGAACCTTCCTTAATGACAGAACATTCACACTATGCGACTTCAGTCTCTCAAATGAGGAGCCTCTGGGTACTGAGTTCGGTCCAGCAGGGGCTATGAGATGACCTCTACGTATACCCTGACTTTCTTCTTCT
>CAZVJZ010000164.1:0-1888 GCA_964627655.1 uncultured Candidatus Bathyarchaeia archaeon | reverse complement strand
TTTTTTCGAGTTTAAGTTGTATTTCGTTTAGCATTCGACAACACCGTGTTCCAAACGGTTTCTCATGGTAGAAAAGTGATGAGCTGTAGGGCGACATACTTACGCTCAATTAGAAACTCCATCGTGAGGGATTGGAGAGAGACACTCCCTCACTAAGAGCTTTTCTATGTCGCCGAGTGGCCGCCTAAGCTAGTACACGATGTCACCTACCTTCAAGTATTTCTCTTTCCTTACGCCTATACCATAGCTTCTCCCTCAATGATTCCGCATACTTTCTGCCTTCCTCTGTTAAAACAAAAGACCCTGAGGGGGAGCGTACTATGAAACCTTTCACTTCAAGCCTTTGTATTCTCTCAGCTATGGCAGGAGAGCTTTCATCAAGTGCAGCTAATAAATCATCTATAGCTGCTTCGCCACCACTCATGTTGAGTTTTACTAGAAGCTTTAAATCGTAATCCTTAAGTGCTTCATGCTCAAGATTCTCCTTAACCCTTCTGGTCCATGCTTCATCGTAGAGTGGTGCTCCACCACCTATTTCCTGTCTAAACTTCAGCTTAGGTTTAAAGAGAGTATAAGCTACTAATGAGAGCCATATAACGAATCCTGTGAAGATAAGTATGAAGGCGATATCAAACACATCATATCCCTTTTTAAGTACTTCACAATGTGGTTAATTGGTTTCTATCAGTATTCCACCAATACTCTTAAATACATCATTTATCCATGAAGGCTTCTCACCATTAACCACTATTGCACACTTCATACCTACATCGTAAGCTAAAATTATTTTCCCAAGGGATTTCTCTTCATTCTCCCTCGTCAAATCTATGTAAACGTACTTTTCATTACCAATCCTAATTACCTCTACAACATGTTCTACACCCGAAAAACCCTTTATCACTACTTTCTCTATATTCTTCAGCATTGTCCGCATTTTCTTCAAGCCTCTAATACTATGGTCTTTGTTGAAGGCTTCACATAAGTATGTGTTATCTTGAATAAAATATTCGAGTTCCTAAAGCGTCCAACTAGCGAAAACGGAAAAACAATAGGTTTTAAGAACCCGTTTTAAACTTTTGTCAGTTATTGCAAGATTTTTACGTAGCAATAAGTATTTTAGAGGAAGTTATTGAATCATGTGTTTAGAAACTCCGCATTCACCATGGTGATGGAGATTTTGAGTAATAGTTTAAGGTTAGCTTTAATAGATATGGATGGCACATTGCTTAACGGTAGAAGCATTAACGCGATAGCTAAGCTTGGCTTTGAAAGGGAAATACGTGAAATAAGAAGGGCTTTTTCTGAAGGAAAAATATGGGCTTACGAAATGAGCTTAAAAATAGCTAAGCTTTTGAAGGGTACTTTAGCTTCTAAACTTATTGAGGAATTCGATAAAATACCCTTGGTTCGTGGAGCTAAGGAGTTTATTGAATGGCTTAGATTGAAAAACTTTGTAGTAATTATTGTTTCAGACTCCTATACTATTCTCGTAGAGAGAATAGCTCGTAAAGTAGGAGCAGACGAAGTATATGCGAATACTCTACATGTAGTAAATGGTGTAATTACGGGTAAATTATCGATGCCGATGGGTTGGCAATTAGTTAAGGGGTGTATGAGAAAATCTGTTTGCAAACTAAATGCTTTACTCAAATACATGGCTAAATATAATATACCTATAGGTAGAACCTTAGCCATAGGGGATAGCAACATAGATATTTGCATGATAAAATACGCTAAATTAGGAGTAGCATTCAACCCTAAAAGCTACGAAGTAGCTCAAGTAGCAGACATTGTTGTAAAAGGAGATTTCTACGATCTTAAAAGAACTTTAGAACCATTAATTGAAAATCCGGAGATTTTTCCCTAGATCCTCAATGTAGAATTAAAG
>CAZVJZ010000163.1:0-1902 GCA_964627655.1 uncultured Candidatus Bathyarchaeia archaeon | reverse complement strand
CCTTAAGACTGCACCGCTCGCTGCAGAAGTAACCAAGGAGGCGTATCTGCCTATGTACCCTCCCTTCAGCTTAGAACCTTTAATAACGACCTCCTTAAGCCTACTCTCGACCTCTTCTTCGCTGAGTTCGACGTCGAGGGTTCTGTTAGGAATGTCTATCTTTATGATGTCTCCGTCCCTTAAGGCCGCTATCGGCCCTCCAACAGCCGCTTCCGGAGCCACATGTCCTATACATGGCCCACGGGTTGCCCCAGAGAACCTTCCGTCGGTTATTAAGGCAACGGACTCGCTTAAACCCATACCCGCTATAGCAGAGGTAGGTGAAAGCATCTCAGGCATACCTGGGCCTCCTTTCGGTCCCTCATACCTGATCACTATGACCTCGCCTTCCCTTATCTCTCCTCCAAGTATTGCTTTCATAGCCTCCTGTTCTGAATCGAACACTCTAGCCGGCCCCTCATGGACCAGCATCTTAGGCGACACTGCTGCGGTCTTCACGACTGCACCCTCAGGGGCGAGGTTACCCCTAAGTATGGCTATCCCACCCTCCTCATGTACCGGATTGGTTAAAGGCCGGATCACCGACCTGTCACGTATCTCAGCTTCCTCGAGGTTTTCTTTAACGGTCTTTCCGGTAACGGTTAGAGCGTCCAACGAGAGGAGGGGTGAAAGCTCCTTCAAGACTGCTTGAATCCCACCAGCACGGTCAAGGTCCTCCATAGCGTATCTTCCACTCGGTATCATGTTGCATATATGCGGCGTCCTACGGCTTAGCTCGTCGAACCTGTCGAGTTCAAGTTTTATTCCAGCCTCTCTGGCTATAGCCGTTAAATGCAGAACCGTGTTCGTGGAGCCTCCTAGAGCCGAATCCACGATTATGGCGTTATCGATGGACTTCGGGGTGATTATGTCTGACGGCTTTATATCCCGCTTCACGAGCTCCATTATCTGTCTCCCACTTTCCTTAGCGATCCTCAGTTTAGCGGAGCTGACCGCGAGGGCTGTAGCGCAGCCGGGTAGAGACATACCCATAGCCTCCGTCAAGCAGGCCATCGTATTCGCTGTGAACATACCGTTACATGAACCGCAGCTCGGACATGCTAAGTCCTCAAGCCTCTTCAGCTCCTGTACGCTCATCTCCCCTTTAGCTGTCTTCCCCACGGCCTCGAACACGGTATCCACACCAGCCTTCCTTCCCTCGTACACCCCGGACATCATAGGCCCTCCCGTAACCACTATGGAGGGAATGTTCAGCCTAGCGGCCGCCATAAGCATTCCAGGCGTGATCTTATCGCAGTTACTCACCAAGACCATGCCGTCGAACCTGTGGGCTTGAATCATAACCTCGATCGAGTCTGCGATTAGGTCTCTTGAGGGCAGAGAGAAGCGCATCCCGATGTGTCCCATCGCTATGCCGTCGCAGACGGCTATCGTATTGAACTCGAAGGGCACGCCTCCGGCAGACGCTATCCCAAGCTTCACCTGATCCGCTATCTTCCTGAGGTGGAGGTGTCCTGGAACTATGGACGCGTAACTATTAACCACCGCTATAAACGGTTTATCCATCTCTTCATCGGTTATTCCGACAGCCTTAAGCAGAGACCTGTTGGGCGCCCTCTCGATTCCTTCTTTAACCTCGTCGCTCCTCAACTCCGATCACCAACACTTCGCAGAAAACGATTAACGGTCACCTATTTAACTTTAAACTTTTTTGTGGCTGCCGGTCGAGTTCTACGTAACACTATTCTTCTCAAGAGAGATCATGTATCTCAGGAGCATAAAACAATAAATAAGATTAAAAAGAACAACAAGGGAACTCTAAGTGTTTAGAGAAAACGTATCTATAAACAGCTCTAACTTTTCTTTTACGATTTTATAAGCTTCATAACCTGCGAGTATTCC
>CAZVJZ010000162.1:0-1935 GCA_964627655.1 uncultured Candidatus Bathyarchaeia archaeon | reverse complement strand
CGTTCGCTTCGATTCCGTTTACATTCTTGCAAGCGCAGTCTGATTCAGACTTAGATGGAATACCTGACGCGAAGGAGGAGGAGTTAGCGAGGCTCTATACTCCGCTCCTTCAATTTAAGCTAGGTGAAAGGTTCTTCCCCGTAGACGTGAAGTATCAGCTAGAGAACTCCGTTCTAAAGCTTCGAAGAGGAGAGGACGTGACTCTAGTGGACGAAAAGCCATCCATAGAAAAGATCTCGACATACACCGATGAAGAATACTTCCTAGACAACAGGCTCGGAGGCCTCGAGGAAATAGCTCGAGACTATAGTTTAAAGCGAGATAAACTGGGCTACACGGTCTACGCACACGTCACCAGAGAGCAGGGCTTCACTGTCGTGCAGTACTGGCTCTTCTATGCGTACAACGACGGCCGATTAAACAAGCATGAGGGAGACTGGGAGATGATAGAAGTTATACTGGACGGCTCAGAACCAGTCTCAGCCGTTTACTCTCAGCATCTGACGGGGCAGAGAGCGTCGTGGAGCGACGTAGAGAAGTTTGAGGGAACACACCCCAAAGTTTACGTGGCTTTGGGCTCCCACGCCAACTATTTCCGGCCGTACCAAGGAAAACTCGGCGCAGAGAACGATGAGGTTGGAGTAGACGGGTTAAGGATACTTCCCTCACAGGTAAACCTCGTCGTCCTAGGGGAACTAGGCCGAGGAAAACACCCTGAATCTCAAGATTGGCTTGACTTCGGAGGGAGGTGGGGGGACTGGGCTGAAATCGGAGACGCTGTCATAGGTTTCGCTGGTCCACATGGGCCTGGGCATGGAGAGAACCGTGAGAAGTGGGTCAACCCGGTTAGCTGGAGTCGGAAACTTCATCGAGTGGACGACTTTTGGTTTATCTTAAGCTGGGCGGCGTCGAACTTCCTCCTACTGTTCCTAGCGGCCACAGCGGGGATCTGCCTCTTGAAGGGGTGGAGGATAGTGAAAGCTAAGAGGGAGGGTAGACTTAGGTTCCTCGCAATCGTGAAGAGCAGAGCCTCGTTGGGGATCTCGTTGAGGGTCGTTGGTCTAGCCTTAACCATGGTCGCAGCTTTCCTACCTTGGTACACGCTTAAAGCGGGCATCCAAACAAGTTTAGTTAGCACTGAAGGTGTAGTGAACCTCCTCGTCGTAGACGGGTTGAGAGGAGTACAGGTGAACCTCCTAGATAGAGGTAGATTAACCCCCTTCCTCGGCTTTCAGGCGCCGTTCGGCCTCCTCCTGTTGGCAGGTATAGTCATAAGCGTCCTCGACATGATAGGAGCCGAAGACGCTGGAAGCTTAGGTAACAGGTATATCGTGAGCGGAATAGCTTTCTTCATCTTGTTTGGAGTCCTATTCGCCTTAATATCTCAGGTAATTTCGACCCTTCCCTCTCTGGCATCCAGCTTCGAAACGCAGCTGCCTCCAGAAAGCTTGGAGATAGCGAGGACTGTTGCCAGGCAGCCGTTTCAGGGAGAGGCCTTCTATAGTATGGGAGGCCTCGGCTCAATCTATCTTTACTGGGGCTTAGACATCGGTGCATACGCTTTAATGTTGTCTGCCGCTCTCTCTGTGGTGGGAGGAGCCCTACTGAAGGTTCTCGCCGGTAAGTCGAGGGGTCGCTATAAAGCTTAGCGGGCCCTAGACCTGACTCTAGGCTCGAGTAGGGTCCACAGCCAATCCACGAATTCTCTCAGGTTTTTCGTCTGTATGTAGACTTCTCCTGGACCTGTGACTTGGGTTACGAGCCCCTCGCCGCCGAGTAGGGTCTCTTTCAACCCTCCGAACTTCGTGACTTTATAGTCGCATGTATCGCTGAAGGCGACCAGATGGAAGTTGTCGACTACGAGGGATTGCCCGGCGTCCAAGACATGCTTGTCTATGGCTCCGAAAGTGTTTATGAAGAGGTCGCCTTCTCCGC
>CAZVJZ010000161.1:0-1942 GCA_964627655.1 uncultured Candidatus Bathyarchaeia archaeon | reverse complement strand
AGGCTTCCCTATACTTCTTTCCCGCAGACCTTGGAGAAGCTGCTAGAACCTCTATCTTGAACCAAGGGTGATCCTTGAGCAGCTCTATGAACCTTTGCCCGACTGTGCCTGTAGCACCTAAAATAGCTACGTTATACCTCAACTACTTCACCCACCGCTAGATAAGCCTCTTCTATCATATTCTCGTCTATAAATATACTTATCGCAGATTTACTGCTAGTTACCTCGATTATGTTTATGCCTCTCGACGCTAAGGCGGCGGAGATCTTGGCTATCCATCCTGGCGAATCGATGAAGTCGGGGTGAGATAGTTCTATCATCCCGACTCCTTCTCTAGAGCTAACGGCTTTAAAGACTCCTAGATCATGTATTTCTCTTAGGAGGCTTTTAGCGTCTTCAGCCTTTAGGAAGATCGTTAGAGACCTTCTACCGGTCGATATCCCGTAGATTGAGGAGTCTCCCACTTTAGACATCAGTAGGCTCAGGTTCTTCGGACTTATATCTCCGACTACCGTTAGAGAAGTTAAGCCCTTAAATTTGCGGGTTTCAGCCTTCTCTAGGTTAAAGATTCCCTTGATCTCCGTCCCTCCATCTCTGAGCGACTTAGAGGAGAAACTCACGATCCTCAACCTCTGGTTGGGGAGCTTATATCGCAGAGACTCAGGCCTAACTATCTTCGCCCCCCCTTTAGCCAGCGTGAACATCTCCTCTATACTTAGAGTCTCTAGAGGCTTAGCTGTGGGGACCACCTTAGGATCCGCAGAAAGGACGCCTTTAGTCTCTTTCACGAGGATCACTTCCTCTGCTTCCAGACAATTACCGAGGAGTATGGCGGTCGTGTCACTTCCACCTCTACCCAGCGTAGTCACCCTACCTTCCCTGTCCTTCCCTAGAAAGCCGCATATAACGGGTATACAGTCGCCGAGGAGAGGCTCTACATATCGTTTAACGAGCTTTCTAGTCTCCTCCAAATCCGGTTTAGCGTTAAGGAAGTTTGAGTCTGTTATTATAGGCCAGTTCTCCATGCCTGGGTCGAAGTAGACAGACTTTACACCCAACGAATTCAACGCCGCCGAGAATAGTCTAGCGCTTGTTCTTTCACCCATAGAGACTATGTCGGCGTACTCGGGGTCGCTAACCTTGCCTAACGCTGAGATATAGCTTATCAGGTTGTCCGTCGTCTTACCCATAGCCGAAACTACGACCACCACTTCTTTAATACCAGAGTTGGCAACTAGTTCGGCTGCTTTTCTAACTTTTTCGCCTGTGGATAAGTCTGCTCCCCCAAACTTCACGACTACCCTCTTAACCGTACGTTACACCCCCCATCAGAGTCCGAGGACTTCTTCCATCGAGTATACGCCCGGCCTCTTCTGTTTATATACCCACTCGGCAGCATATAGGGCACCCTCGGCAAAGACGCTCCTCGAGAAGGATATATGCTCTATCCTGATAACTTCATACTTCCCGGCTGCTATGACTTCGTGAATACCCGGTATCCCTCCTGCCCTAACGGACAATATTTCTAGCTCGTCGCTTTTCCTGAGGCTTACACCGCTCCTACCATAGACGGTTTTTTCATATCCTTTAAACCCGGAGATTACGGCTCCTAGCTTTGCGGCTGTCCCGCTTGGCGCGTCCTTCTTTCCCTTATGGTGCATCTCTATTATGCTGAAGTCGTAGGTCTCTGGAAGAGCCTTAAGGGAGCTTAACACCTTAAACAGTACGTTTACCCCTATAGCGAAGTTAGGTGCGAAAACCGCCGGAACTCTCTCAGCTATCTTATGCTTAAGCGTGGAGAGAACCTTCTCCGAGAAACCTGTAGTCCCCATAACTATCTTCATCCCTAAGTCCGCGACTACAGGTAAGTTGTTCTTCTCAGCCTCGGGAGTAGTGAAGGATATGTAAACGTCGGCGTTCTCCACGGCTTCGCTTAGCCTGT
>CAZVJZ010000160.1:1687-1944 GCA_964627655.1 uncultured Candidatus Bathyarchaeia archaeon | reverse complement strand
CCCCTATGGGGGGCAAGATAATGTTTAATAAACTTATTTAAATAAAAAAGTCAAAAAAATAAATTTTAGAAGTCTATTTACAAAACTCTGCGCCAAAACGATGGCTAAACGTATTTGCATTGAATATATGAAGCTCGATACGAGCATGTTACAAACGGTTAATATCGTAAATTGACGAAACAAAACGTGTATTTAAAGCCTTTAGGGTTAACTTAAATGTTGAAGTTAGAGGAGAGATTAAAGAGGAAGGCGACGAG
>CAZVJZ010000160.1:0-1677 GCA_964627655.1 uncultured Candidatus Bathyarchaeia archaeon | reverse complement strand
GCCCTAAAGAACCTGAGGAGAAAAGACGTAGACGACGTTTTCGAGAGATGCTTATACCTGTTTCCTCAAAACTTTAAGGTCGTCAACTATCCGAGGAAGCCTGTCGCCTCCTTCAACCCAGCGGTAATTTCCTGCGAGAACGAGGGAGTACGAATCTTCCCGAGATTAATCTTCGAGTATTATACTTATGTATCCAGTATAGGTATAACTAAGGAGGTTCCTATCGAAAAACTTATTAAGGGAAAGATTCGAAGTCTCGACGCCCAAGTGGTTCTACACCCCACTTTCCTATGGGAGATCTTAGGATGTGAAGACCCTAGAACCCAGATAGTTGGGGGACAGATGTTCATACTATATACAGGTAAAGGCCTAGTTCATGAAAAAAGGCGGAAAGAGAGGAAAGACGTCCTAGCCCTCGCCAACCTAGACAGGTCATTCAACGTCAAGAGAAAAGGGTTCTTCAAGATATCTTGGGATGGGGAGGAGTTTACGCCTCAATCCAATAAGGACGCTGCATTCCTGAAAGTGAGTAGAGACAAGGCCTCTATGCTTGTCCGCCCAGAGATCGGTGGAAAACGTATATGCTGGAGGTGTGAGGCCTCGTTAAGCAACTTAACTTTAGACGGAAAAACCTTGGAGCCTGTGATGGCTAACGAGCCTTGGGAGGAGAAGGTCGGCTGGTCGACGAACGCGGTGAAGCTCTCTTCGAACGAGTATCTGGTGGGGTGGCATGGTGTATTGAGAGAGGAAGAATCCTATAAGAACGGGTTAGCCGTAGTAGACGATGAGGGGGGTCTTTTAGCTGTAAGCGACTATCTACTCTCGCCTAGAAGCTTACCTGAAATGTATGGCGATAAACCTTTAACTATCTTCGGTTGTGGACTCATGCTCTACAAGGAGTACTTGATCTGGGTAGGCGGCATAAGCGATTACGGGATCGCCATATTTAGAGCAGACCTCGAAAAGGTGCTGGAAAGAGTTAGGTGGATCAGGTGACCTGAAGACTGTTTAACTCATCATGAAAAACCTCTTCTTGTTTACGCCTACCCTCAGTACCCAAGCTATTCCTGGAACATTAATTTTGCAGGGGCTTTTTATCGGTGGCTTTACCTCTCCTCACATTCTAAAAACTCTGAAAACTCGTTCAACTCTACTAAAAGATCCTTTTAAGAAACTGTTTAAAACTTCTTGGCTTAACCTTCATAACATCGATTATCGTTCGATTTACGAAGAGCAACCCCATATATTTAGCTCGCCACCGTGTCTACGACATAGTTTCATTAAGAAAAAAATAGAGTTTCAGGCTTCACATGGGGGTCGACTCACAGATACCGCTGAAAAACCAAAGCGAACGTTGAGTAGCATATATCCTTTAGGAAATAGCTAACGAGTGGAAGGTGGCGCCGCCGGACGGACTCGAACCGTCTTGGCGGTTCAGGCTTCCACCGTGAACCTCGACCAACGGGTTAACAGCTTCAGCTCAGCCATCGCCGATGATGGCTGATCCGCTGCTCTACCTAGCTGAGCTTTCGCCCATCCTTTCCGATGTACGGCGGCTCTTACCGGCGGCGCCATTTCTTAAAGGAGAACAGGAGCTATATTTAAATTTTCGTAAAACCCTTCTATCTACGCTTTTACGCAAGAGCTCAATAAGTTACTTCCAGTAGACCGTTTAAG
>CAZVJZ010000159.1:0-1977 GCA_964627655.1 uncultured Candidatus Bathyarchaeia archaeon | reverse complement strand
AATAGGAGTTCAATATCTCTAGGTTCGGATATTTTCTTGCAGCCCTCTCCTCCGCGATTAATCTCATGCTTTTAGCGACCTTAAGCTTGAGTACACCCATCCTCTTAGGCCTTCTTCCAGACCTAGGTCTCTGACGCCTGAAGCCTGACTTACGAACCCTAACTCGGATTATAACGTAGCCTTGCTTGGCTCTGTAGCCTAACGCCCTAGCTCTATCTAGGCGCGTCGGCTTCTCCACCCTAACTATGCTGGGTTCTTTCCTCCATTGGATAACCCTAGTCTGCATTAACTCTTCATGCTCCTCGTTTCCCTTCCAGAGTTCGGAGATGTATTTGTACGCCATGGTCTATGACACCGAGTTACCTACCCGTTTTATTTAATTTTAATTTATCAATAAAGAGATCACTAATAAACCTTTTTTGTCTTTTTAGACGATAGGATCGGTTTTGGTCGTTTGTTCACTCGAAATCTATCAAGACAGCCTCATAAACGTGGATTTCAGGTATCCGGAAGTTCACGTATCCTCTAGAGACATCGAACGGTATCTGAACTCCTTTTACCAGTAGTGAGAGATCCTTGATCCTTCTCTCTAACGGGATCTTAACCTTCACGTTTAGGTTTCTTATCGTCGAAACATAGTCCGCCTTATAAGCCGATGTCTCATACATGTTTCCCGTGTAGTTTATCACGTGAAGAGCCATCCGATTTTCTCCGTATGTTAGGTTTGTCACTACACACCGTGGCGCAGATATTTCCAGCGGTTTAGTGTATCCTGAAACCCACTCCACGGCGTTAGATAGGAGTTTTAGACAAGAGTTTAGACCGCTTCTTAGATAGTATCTTTCTATCCCGCAGGCTAGGTAAACGGACCTTCCTTTCCCATAGAGATTCGTTATTATGCCTGGAAGGTTAATCTCTGCTGATAACGATTGCTTCCTTGATTCTCCGGCTATCGGGATAGACCCTAAGAATAAGTTAGCGACGATCCTATCACCCTCCATCGGCGTAGTATGGATATAGGTTGTTGGTTCCGGTATCCATCCGGGAGTGCTTAAAGGAATTTTCTTACCTAGAGGGAAACCTTTAGTGACCGGATGATCCATAGCGACCTCTAGATATGGAACCATTTCACCGTAGGAGCCGATTTTACCGGTTTTTCTGTAGCTTACGCCAAAGACTTCCTTTAAAGCGAAGTCCTCTCTTCTATAGCCTTCCTCATCGTAGAGGGAGGTTTCATGAGTCGCTATCAGTCCGCCACCCTCCCTCACGAAAGACTTTATAGCCTCAACCTGCTCGTCGCTCAGGCAAGCGACGTTAGCTAGGAAGATTACTCTATATTTCTTCAGCTCCTCCTCGCTTAGGTCTCCATCGAAGGCTAGGCTAAACTGCTGGTGAGAATGTATGAGGGTCTTAAAGGCTCCCATAAAATATTGGTTGTACCGTTCGTCCGGGTCTTCTTTACCGTAATAAATAGCTGTCTGTCTAGAGTAAGGTAAAGCTATAAACCGGGCTGGATGAAGGTCGAAGTAGACGTTTTCATACCTTTCCATCGTGGAGAAGAGTTCCCTAATCTTTCCGATGCCTGTGTCATCGTGCATGAACGCTGTCAACTCTCTTATAACCGGTGTCCCACCATGGCTTAGGTAGGTGAACCCGAACAATAGAGGGTCTAGACTGTCGTGGGTGACTAGGGTCTCGTATGGGCCCGGTGGACAGTAGCACCACGCAGCTCCACCCATCGCCACACCAGCCTTAGTCATAGCCAAAATCTCTGTATAATCGTGCAGGTTACGATGCACCTCGCTTACTAGTCCACCCTCAACTTTTTTCATGAGATGTTCTGGAACCACCGTTACGCCCAGCCTCCTCTGGAGGAAGCCTGGTGGATTAAAGAGTACCGGAATATCCTTCACAGCCTTTATTTCCGTGTTTAGTGAAAGGAAGAATCTTTCGACCTCCTCAGACCTCTGCCTGAAG
>CAZVJZ010000158.1:0-1996 GCA_964627655.1 uncultured Candidatus Bathyarchaeia archaeon | reverse complement strand
GTTTTATTACTGCACGATTCTCCCTGGGTGGAGGAGTATGAGGGTAAGATAGCGAGGGATATGAGAACTCAGGCTGTAGGTATAGCTGTATATGAGGCGAGACCTAAGGCAGTCTTCTGTGGTCACCTGCATATATCGCCCTTCACTATACACAGGTTTGAGTATGGAGCTCTCTACGTGAGGATCGATACTTCACAGAAGCATAGATGTTACGCTGTACTGAGGTCTAAGGAGGGAAAAATCGAGTTATGGGTTAATGATAGGAAAGTTGAGGAGGTGAGCATATGAGGGTTTGTTGTTTCGGTGACCTTCACTACTATGGTGTGTGGAGGGATCTCGAAAGGCTTGCTAGGAATGTTGAGAGTGAATGCTTCGAGGCTGACGTAGTAGTTATTGTTGGTGATATAACAGCGTCCGGTGATCTCACCCAGTTAGAGGAGGTTCTAGGCATGGTTAAGGAGGTTGTGGAGCCCATACCAATACTGGTTGTACCCGGTAATCACGACATTTACGTAACAGCTGACGAGGTTTCTAGAGGTATTAACTCACTACTAAAGCTCAGCTTATTTAATGAGTTAGTTGAGAGGTTAGGTTGTGTAGCACTAATGAGGAAGCCATTCATAATTCATGACGTAGGCTTCGTTGGTTCTATGGGTTGGTATGACTATAGCTTTGCTCCTGACTGGTTAGGTCCCGGGATTGATGATTTTAGAGAGAAGGCTTATGGTTTCCATATATGGGCTGATCGAGAGTTCATCAAGCTCCCGTTCTCGGACGAGGAGTTCACGCTGCGGTTGCTGAATACGTTTGAGGATCACGTTAAGCGCATATTTAATTCCGTAGATAAGATTGTTGCTGTCCTCCATCACCTACCCTTCCGCGAGTTAGTATACTATAAATTAAGGCCTGAATGGGATTATTTTAGTACGTTCATGGGTTCAGAAGCGTTCGGGTATGTGATTAGAAAGTACACTAAAGTTAAACTCGTTCTTCACGGTCACCAGCATGACGGAGTAGAAACAGAAGTGTGTAGGGAAATATATGGGATAGAGTGTTGCAACTGCGCAACACCAGTACCTTCAGTTATTGAGCAATAGGCTCACCTCTACTGATTACCACAAGTGGATGAAGGAGAAGTAGAAGAGGAGAACGGAATACAAGAAAGCCTTAAAATAAATTTATTTTAGCTCCCACCACTCATTACTTAATCTGGTGCATGTGAAAGGTGAAAATAGAAGAAATTATCTTGAAGATGTTGAAAGATGAGGCAACGGTTGACGACTTGAAAACGTTTAGTAAGTATAATATCTACTATATCTATTCGAGCCTCTATGAGCTTAAGAGAAGAATAGAGAAGTTAGCTGAGAAGCAACCTGAGCTATATAGCTACTTGGAAAGAATAGATAGGTGGATAAAGACAATCTATCCGCTTATCGAGGATCTAGACGTGTGCTACGGGATGCTAAAAGCTTCGTTGCTAGTTGCAAAGGGTGTATCGAAAGAAATTATTAGAAAGCTCATGGCTGAGACTCCTTCTGCATCCCGGTAAACTCCTCGTACTTAGGTGCCCATTTCTTCCTCACGCGTCTACTGCTTGAAATCAAGCATCACCTGTATACATACCTAATTATATAGTATAGTTTTATATAGTATAGTAGGGTAGTTCCCGTGGTGTCGGTTACCCCCGAGGTTACCCCTGCTTGGCCCTCAGGTAGAATTGTTGGAGCAGGTGATGTGAGGGGGTAACATGCCCTCTATATGGAGAATTAGAAAACTCAAAGGAAACTACTATCTGTATCATGGAGACGAGTACGTCGGGCCTTTAGAGAAAATTGTAGAAGTATGGCGGGCCCGCCGGGATTTGAACCCGGGACCTCCGGCTCCGAAGGCTTGGGATTTATAAACAATGTTTCCAGTGGAAACCATCAACTGGAAACACTTTTCACCAATGGTTATCCCTTGGGGTATCATTGCTGATAATATGGAAACGCTTGGC
>CAZVJZ010000157.1:251-2033 GCA_964627655.1 uncultured Candidatus Bathyarchaeia archaeon | reverse complement strand
GTGGAAAGGAAGCTTGGAGGAAGATGTGGTCTGAAAAAGTCGACCTAAGAAGATTTTTCTCGAAGATTTCGGTCGTGCAGACACCTTACTTCGGACCTGAGAACGCAGTTAAAGCCGTGGGTTCCAGGGTGGGTAGGGCTGTTCAGATTTTCGAGGTCGGAGAGTTCGTGATAGCCACTGTTGGAGCAGTAGACGCTAAACAGCTAGACCTATTCATTCGAGGGGTCCTGGATGGTATAGAGTCCAGATACAGCGTTCAAAGGAGGACTTCCGCGCATAAACCACGCAGGGTTAAGGTGCTTGTTCAAGACTTATACCAACTCGTGAGAGACCGTAGAGGTGAACCTAAAGTAGTATTCGAGCCCGAGGGAGAAGCTTTCCCGAAGGTAGCCGGGAGGCTAGCGGAACTTTCCATGTCAAGCGAGACTAGGGTCAACCTACTCTTCGGCTCGAGGGAGGGGATACCTAAAGGGGTCTTCAGGTTCGCAGACCTTATAGTGGACCTATGTCCCGGAATAACACTCTCTACCGAGTATGCAGCATCCTCAGCCCTGATAGGTTTAGCCTTCGCCCTAGAGGAGAGAGCTACTCATACCTGAATGTAGATGGAAACTCATGTCCCCCTGTATCCAAATGCTTTATAGGGGTTTGTAGACAATTTCCGTGTTAAGCATACGGATACCGAAGAGCCTCGGAGGAAATAGAGAAGTTAAAAGACCTCGTGAATGTAAGAGGTAACGCCTTACGGTCTGTAAGATAAGACTATAATAATCGTCTACTCCTCCATTTCTGGCCATAAATATTATTTGAATGAGAACCAGAATATCGACAGAAAATCAGGAGATAGGCCGGAACCGTGGGTTCTGGTTGGTGGACCGGGCGGGATTTGAACCCGCGACCTCCTGATTGCAAGTCGCCATCAAGAACCTCCAGCGGGTTCTTGATATCTCCAGCGACCTTGGATTGGGATGGTTTTAGGGAGTGGCTTAAGGCTAAATATTCTAAGAAGTATGCTTGGACCGTCCATCGATATGCGAAGCGCTATTTCTATATGTTTCAAGGGAATCTTGGTGAGGTTGAAACTTTCGGTAGGGCTAAGCGGAGGATTGTTCTATCGTCTCTAATCGCTTTATCGAAGTATCTTGGCGTCTATGAAGCTTTTAAGCGGAGAATGAAGAACTACGGCTTAAAGTGGGAGAGTCAAAGCAGCTTCGAATCCTTCATGAGAATCTTGAGGGAGTCTAAAAGCGATGTGTTAGGGTGGGTTAAGCGGTGCCTTGAAGCCTTCGACAAGCCTTACGCCATGTTCGTTAAGTTCGCTTTGATTTCCGGTCTGAGAAAGACGGAGGCTATAGAAGCCTTCAACCTCGCCGTGAAGTTAGATAAAGCCGGGAGGCTCAGCGAATACTATAACAGGGAACTCCAGACCCTTGAACATTTCAGGTATCCTGAGAAGTTCATCCGCGGAAGCAAGAATGTGTTCTTCAGTATTATACCAAGCGGCTTTCTGGCGAGTATGGTTGAATGCGGAACTGTCTCAGATTCAGGGTATAAGCGTAGATTAAAGAAGGCGGGGCTTCCTTCACGCATAAAAGACTTGAGAGACTATTACGCCACATTCATGCTGCAGCATGGACTATTCAGGGAGGAAGTCGACCTGATTCAAGGGAGAATCGGAAAAACCATCTTTATGAAGCACTATTTCAGCCCGTCGATAAGAGATTTATGTGATAGAACTTTAAAAGCAGTAAGGAAAATCTTAAGGATTAATCATATTTAATC
>CAZVJZ010000157.1:0-241 GCA_964627655.1 uncultured Candidatus Bathyarchaeia archaeon | reverse complement strand
AGAACGCTCACGGCGCTTCGGTTAATGCTCTCTCAAATATAGGTCAACCCAAAAGAAGAAAGGGTTACTACAACCGTAATTTTTTCCGCTAAAATTACTGTAGTTGAAATCGGGAGCCTTTAAGGATAAAATTTAAATGGCAACCCGGAAAATACGATATTACGTAGGCCAAAGATTAAAAAGAATTGAAAGGTGGAAAAGAGATGAAAAGAGGGAAGTTAACAGTAACATTACTCACAGC
>CAZVJZ010000156.1:1482-2045 GCA_964627655.1 uncultured Candidatus Bathyarchaeia archaeon | reverse complement strand
ATGTAGGACTTCCTGCCGATTCCATCTACATCTAGTGATGCCGTTAAAGTATATATTGCTGATGAGGTCTCAACATAGTATATCATTTGTCCAGCAGCCTGCTGACCTTTAGCTTTTTGGGTCTGGGTGGGTGAGTGTCTTACGTGTAGCTGTGGTGCTATGGCTGATGCCTTAATATCTTCTATAGCTGGTACGATGTAGCTAATTAGGAATCTCGATGTCCTCTTAACAGGTATTTTCGTAGGTGCTAGGAATCCGCCTACATCCTCAACTACGCACTCCTTAATTACTGATTCCTCGTACTTATCGGCTACTGCAACATCACCTACCTTACCACCTTCCTCAGTTCCTCTCTTGATGAATTCTTCTCTAGCACATAAGTCACACACTGGTAGTCCCCTAACCTTGGCTTCATGGGCTAGCCATGCCTGATATGCATGAGCTACTGACTCACCTGAGATTGCTGGTACGTAGATGACCTTATAGCCCCCGCTAATTGGTACTACGACGGGTGCTCTCCTATGCCTCGTATAGTTGCCTACCGCCTCAGCCATGTTTAGTGT
>CAZVJZ010000156.1:0-1472 GCA_964627655.1 uncultured Candidatus Bathyarchaeia archaeon | reverse complement strand
GAGGAGTCTTGCCGAGATCGAGACCCAGACCATTGGGGATCACCCCCCGGACCTGTAAGGAATTGTTAGTGCGTATGCAGCAACGGTCCTAGCTACTTCCAAGTCCTTGGAGGTTAGGTTTAGGAAGTCAGCTACCTCATACTCGTGGGGTAGCTTAGGGCACACATAGCAAGTTACTTCCTTACCTGCTAAGTCGCTCCTAGCTCTACACTCCTTAACCTTAACCCTAACTGCTACACCCTCAGCATAGGGCGGTGGGGACTCTGGATCAACTTCACAGCACTTAAGTTTCTCGCCATTAGTACCTACAATGTCTAGGGCTGAGTCGAGTGCTGACCTAATAGTTCTTAAAGACTCGGTAATAACTGCTCCGACCTCATCGGGTGACATAGCGGCTGCTAACCTATCAACATAGCTAAATTGCCTAGTAGCTACCAAGTATCTAAGAACTGAGATTATTCCTCTAAATTTCTTAAGAATATCCTTATGACTTAACATCTGTTCAGACATTAGTAAACCCAGTATTATATATGCATATAAGTTTATAAATCTTACATTAGCTATTTATAAAATGCACTAAACATACACTTTCAGCCGCTCAACCTCATTAGCATTGCATGTAGTAAGCATCATTATTAGTAGGAAATTATACACTAAAGTAATGACTCAATGGAAGAATTGCAACTTATCAATTATTAAAAATGAATTATTAAAAAGGATTATGATAATTAGATAATCTTTTGGACCTTCACTTAAGTTCGTAACTACGACAATTTATATGAAGAGTTTAGCTACATTCTTAGCTGTTACTTTCAGGGGTCTATAAGTGACCTTAACTAGTCCCAATGACTTAAGAAAATCTATTTGTCTTCGGAGTGTTGTAACATCCTTACCTAGTTTTTGAGCTAATGTGTATATGTCTAATTCACCGCTTCTTACAATTTCAGCAAGTACCTTTTCCTTTGCACCTAATTCAGGTGGATTAATAAGCAGGTTTAGCTCTATAGGTATTTCAACAGTTGCTTTATCATCTTCAGTATCTAGTTCAATACTTACTCTTAACTTCAACTCCCTAGGCAATAGACAAGTAGCTGTTAATACCTCGATAACCAGTGCCCTCATGCCACCAGATAAATTCACATATACTCTCTCGTACTTAGTGAGTGTTTTAGTGATTATTGATTTGATTTTATAAACTGCGTCCACAAAGTCATAAACTTCACTAACTTCAATAACATTAAATTCGATGCCCTCAAAATATTTAAGAAAATTGCCTAGGTACTCTATGGCCTTACGTACCTTATCAATTATTGGACCTGTAAGGGCTATTACACAATCGCCAATTCCAAGACCTCTCCTAACTAAGGCTCTGACAGCAAACTTCTCCTCGAAACCAAGCGTAACCACTATGGCCTTACCCAAAACACCACACCAAAGCTAGGTAATACATCATAGACTAAATACCTTTGGAC
>CAZVJZ010000155.1:0-2102 GCA_964627655.1 uncultured Candidatus Bathyarchaeia archaeon | reverse complement strand
AAGGGGAATGAAGTTTTTAGGGTCTCTTCGAAGCGTGTTGAAAAGGGCTAAAGCGGGTTCCTCGTTTCGGAGGTTTTTTATAAACACGCTCTTCGACTCGACTTTCATGTTGCTAGGTATAGTCGTAGGCTCAGCGCTTACTCCAGCCTCTAACGTCAGGGTAGTTTTAAGCACCATGATCGCGAGTAGCCTAGCCCTCGGTATTTCCACAGGCGTAAGCGTGTATGAGGCTGAAAGCCTAGAGTGGAGGCTAAAGTTGGATGAAATTGAGAAGGCTATGTTGACGGACTTAGAGAACACAGGCTTCGCTCAGCTAGGGAAGAGGGCTGTAGTTTTGATCGCTATACTGAACTTCTTGACACCGCTATTAAGCTGCGGAGTCACTATAATCCCGTTCCTGATGACGTTAGGAGGCTTTATTGGAGTAAACTGCGCCGGGTATGTTTCAGCGCTCTTAGCTTTGAGCACCCTCTTTCTCTCAGGAGCTTACATAGGTAAGAAATCTAAGATGAACCCTTGGGTGAAGGGGTTACGTATGGTGGTACTTGGGATCATGGCTTTCATATCGGGGATACTTATAAGGTTGGTAGTAAATCTAATCTAAGAGGCTTTGTCGATACGGTTAGATAGTTTTAAAGGATCGGAATGTCACTATAATTATTGGAGGTTCGAGGAGACCTAAAGGTTAATGGCTGCAGAGATTAAAGAACCTGAGAACCTGCTAGTTCTATGTGTTGATAGAGATGACGATATAGGAACGAAGGCTAAGGTCGAGACTCCGATAATCGGTAGAGAAGCCGTAGTAGAGGCTGCTATAAAGCTCATCTCCGCAGACCCTGAGGAAGCAGACGCTAATACGATGTTCGAGAGCGTCAGGATCCTAGACTACCTTCAGTCGAGGTCTAAGGGCGAGAAGTATGAAGTAGCGGTTGTAGCGGGCTCTCCGTCAGACGAGTTCGAGGCCGACAGAAAGATCTCTATAGAGCTCCAGAAAATTCTCCAAGTCTTTCCGGCCGAGGCTGTGATACTGGTTTCAGACGGTTTCACCGACCAAGCAGTCGCACCTATAATCGAGTCTTTTCTACCCATAATCTCGGTTCATAGGTTCGCCGTTAAGCATAGCGAATCGCTTGAGGTTGGATGGTACATCTTCTACAGGTACTTGAGGTCCCTGTTCATCGAGCCTCGATATAAAAAATGGACGCTAGGCTTACCCGGAATAACTTTCATACTCTTCACCCTCCTATACTCCCTAAGCATATTCTACCCAAACTTCCCGTTAGCTGCCTACGCCTCTATATCGCTCATGCTCATATTCGGTTTCGCTATGATCATCAAGGGCTTCGGTCTGGATAGGGCGATAAGCTACATTCTCTCCGAGGTAGTTTCTAACCCATACATACTGATCAACGTGTTCGGCAACGTGACAGGGCTGGTAATCTGCCTTTTAGGGATAAATCAGGGTTTATCTGCGATCGCCATGAACGTGCCTAAAGACTATCTAAGAGACCTTATGTCGTCGCTTTCACATACCAACTTGATATTAGCCGCTTTTCTTGAGGAGTCTACTCTCTACTTCGTGATAGGTTTTTCGATGGTCTTCATCGGAAGGATTCTCTACTACTACTTTAGAAGAAGCGGGAAAATATGGTCTAACACCATAGGGATAGCTGCTGCCATAGTGATAGGTGAAACTTTACGCAGGTCCGCTTCCCTACTAAGGATGGTTCCACAGAACCTTACTTCACCGCCCGCCATAGACTTCTTCATCTGGATCGCCGTAGGAACTATAGTACTAGTCGTTTGCACCTTAACCATGAGAACGCTTAGAAACCGCTTTGCAGATAAGTTCACATACACAGAGGAAAACCAATAAAAAATCCTCATACAAACCTCCAGCTGAACGCCTAAACTTAACCTCTTTTAACCCACCTCCTAAACTCAACACATGCGACTCAAACAGAGAATATAGAAAGCCTATAACGTAACAGAAAAACTTAAAGACTCCTCTGCAATGAAAAATAAAGAGAAAAACGGATAGTGAAAAGGTCTGCCGCGGTAGCTCAGCCTGGGAGAGCGCCCGGCTGAAGACCGGGTTGTCG
>CAZVJZ010000154.1:0-2150 GCA_964627655.1 uncultured Candidatus Bathyarchaeia archaeon | reverse complement strand
CGCCTATACTAGACCGGGCTATACTACCAGGGCCCTCAATTTTCAGGATATCAAAATGGAATAGTTAAAAGTAAAATACTTAAACCTTTCTCTAACGGTTATTCGCTTATTTTTTAGATGGAAGAGGCGAATAATCCTTAAATTACCTACAGGCGCCTATTTAGAGTTTAGTTCAGATCCTTCTTTTCTGCTGTCTCTGACGCTTTCTCTCAAGCTTGTGAAGTCAATCCCTCAGGATTCCCGATCTCTAAGGGTTTAATCCATTTTTACTTCCTAGCGAAACCGTCGTTAAGCGATTCCACGTTTAATTCCATATTTCCTACATAGTTTTTCCGATTTCTTTTCAAGTTCTTTCTGATACCGCTTTGACGGCGCAGAAAAGTTTCTATATAACCTCCTGTACTTTGAAACGAGCTCAGGATAATGTTTTTCTAAGAACTTGTAGTAGAGTGTTCTACAATCTGCTGGGTCGTTACCGAATAACGTTAGTCCACCGATAAAGACGAAGTCTGCTCCAAACTCCTTTGCCGTTTTTATCGCCTTTTCGAGTTGTTCTTTCGAGTCGGATAAGTACGGTAATACAGGAATAAAACAGACGCCTGTGAAAAAGCCTTCTTCCTTACATATTTTCATAGTCTTCAACCTCTCTATCGGTTTAGGTGCTCCAGGCTCGAGGATCTTCGCTAACTTCTCGTTTAAGGTTGAAATAGAGAAGGAGATGATCGTTCCATGTTTCAGTTTAGACTTTAGGTCAGAAGGCAGAATTGCCTTCTCGTCGATCTTTCTCAATAAATCTAGGTCCCTTAAAACGAGCTTCGACTTCGTTAAGACCTCTACAGGAAACCTGTATTTCAGGATCTTCTCAAGTATTCTTCGTGTCATCTTCAGTTTTTCTTCGATCGGCATATAAGGTTCGGTCGAAGACGAGAGGGCGACGATCCCGTATTCCCCCCTCTCCGCCCTTCTTGAGAGCTGTCTCTCCAAGATCTCCGGTGCATTAACCTTGACAGACAAGTTTTTCGCCATGTTCGCTCCATACTTGCTTCCCCTGACATAACAGTAAATACAGTTGAAAGAACAGCCGAAATAAGGGTTCACCGAATAATCATCTAGAAACCAGTCGTCCCTCCTTCTATGCTTATTCAAGACAGACTTTACTAGAATCTTGTTTACCATTTCTGTTTTAACCAATATTTTTCTTCCCGCTTAAGAATACTTCGATCAGTCGATTTTTGAGCGGTTTTTAGCAATACTGTTAAATCGAGGGTCTTCGAAATTTGATAGAGATAGTGTTCACTAGTCTGGTGGTGTCGAATGCCCTTCGAACTTAGCTTGGAGGAAGGCGAGCTCCTCGTTAGGCTTGCCCGGAGAGCGGCTGAAGAGTATGTGAGAAGCGGTAAACGGATAGAGGCTCCTTCCGACGTGCCTGAAAAGCTCAGGGAGAAATGCGGTGTTTTCGTGACTATCACTAAAGAGAGGGCTGGGAGGAGGGAGCTTAGGGGCTGTATAGGGTTCCCGTATCCGACGTATCCTCTAATCGAAGCAGTTATAGAAGCGTCTATAAGTTCGTCGACCCAAGATCCCAGGTTTCCGCCTGTGAGCCCTGAGGAGCTGGATGAGATACTGTTCGAGGTCAGCGTTCTAACTCCGCCTCAGAAAGTCGAAGTAGAGAAGGTAAGCGAATATCCAAGGAAGATTAAGGTTGGGCGTGATGGCTTGATCGTCAGACGAGGCCCATACTCCGGCCTTCTCTTACCTCAGGTCCCGGTCGAGTGGAAATGGGACGAAGAGGAGTTCTTGTGTCAATGCTGTTTGAAGGCAGGCCTACCCCCAGACTGCTGGCTTATGGAGGATACACAAGTCTACGCCTTTCAGGCGATAATCTTCGAGGAGGAGTCTCCTAAGGGTGAAGTGATCAGAAAAGTTATAGAGGAAAAGCAGTAGATGAGGCTTCTCTTCTCGCCCTGCGGTATAGGCTTCGGGCATATAGGTAGGTTGATCCCTCTAGCCCACCGCTTGAAGAGTAAGGGAGCTGATGTTCTATTCTCGACCTATGGGGAAGCCTTGAAGTACGCCAGAAAAGAGGGTTTCCCCGCTATTCAAGTGCCTGAAATAGAGTTCAAGGTGAAGGAAGACGGATCGGTAGACCT
>CAZVJZ010000153.1:0-2215 GCA_964627655.1 uncultured Candidatus Bathyarchaeia archaeon | reverse complement strand
AAAATAGCGGTTTAATAAACTCATCAACATATTACTTCCCTAAAAAGGATATAAAAGGTTTATGTAACCATACAAAGTTCGATTTATAGAACAAAATATTAATATATCGAGCTTTGGGTATATATATCGTTGTAGGTACTAATTTTGATCATGGATAGAATCTTTCGAGTTTTTAAATCCACACACATCAAAATTCTTCTATATTTGGGTAATAAGAAAGAAGTTAGGTACTCTGACCTCTTAAAGAATGTCGTACCTAACCGAAGTAGTTTAGCGTTAGCGTTGAGAGAGTTGCAGGAAGATATGATAGTCGAGAGGAAGGTCGAGGCTACGAGGCCTATAAAAACTTTTTACTCTCTTACAGACTTAGGGGATAAGATCGCTCAGCACATAATAGCTATCCGGGAACTTCTCGAAGAAACCGTTGCAGAAGAATAGGTTTCGAGGGTTTTGTGGGACGTTTTAGGTTAGATCTCCGCATGAGCATTTAACTTCGTGAAGTATTGTTAGAAGTTCATCGTATCCTTCTCCTGTCTTTGCAGAGATCAGAGGTATCCTCTGAGCTGGGGAAGAAGTTTATTATGGCCTTGAGGACTTCCATGTTTAGTTCGTCTCTAACGTTTTCTAGTTTCTCGAAGAGGCGTAGAGAGTCCTCGAATAACTTCCTTCGGACTGAGTAGGTCCACCTTATTCAGTATCGCTAACGTCTCGACGTCTAACGTGTACCGGGCGGTTAAAGCGTACAGGAAGAAGCTGAGTATATTTCTTCTGGATACTGAAAGGTCGCCTAGGAATAGGCAACAGCAGTCCTTAAGTTTCTCTATGATCCTCCTCCCAGAGGTCTCTGAATAGGAACGGCTCCAGCCGGCCTAGAGTATCGAATAAGACGTAGTCGACGTCGCTAAACTCTGGGAGTTGGATCTCTGCAAGCATATCCACGGCTTTAAGTATCGCCCCGTTGGGGCCTAAGCCTTCTTTCCGCATGATTCTCTCTATCATGAATTTCTTCCTTATGTCGAAGTCCGCTTCGTATCCGAGGTTTAGAACCCCGGGGTTGAGGTTAACGGTCTTAATCCTGTAGCCTTCACCCTTCAGGTATAATGCAAAGCCTGCTGTAAGTAGACTCTTACCTGAACCGGCGGGGCCAAGTATGAAGACGTTCATCGCTTAGATCAGAAAGGTCTACTAACCTCTTAAAATCTTATTGCATCACTTTAAACTTACTTTATGCTTGCGTAGTATGTTAATGATCGTATCTTCGAGGATCAAGTCACGGTAAGGAGACCTTCTGTCGAGTGTATTTATCTCTTGGATTATCTCTCTGACGATAAGCCTAACCTTCTCTGGCTTCTTATCTCTCTTCCACTTCTTGAACAGGAAGATCATGGTGACATAGACCACTGAGAAGATTATCAGCATAGGCAAACTGTAGCTATCTGGGATCAGGTTTGGGAGAAAGTAGGATATAGCCGCCAAGGTCCACATAGGAACGATGAGCGCCCTTATTATAGGGGTTGTCACCAAGCTGCCTATATACATGAGCGTTAGGACTACGGCTGAGGCGAAGGATAGGGTCAAAGGGATTTTAGATAGGTTCTTTAGGAGGTAGCTGCCCACCTCAGAGAGTATCTGGTTAAAGTTTGCGTTGAAGTCGAGTAGCAAGATGAAGAAGAGGCTGAGGCTTAAGATCACAGCGTCGTAGATTAGGGTCGAAGCAAGATTCCCCTTCGTTTTCGACCTCAAAACCGATCGAGAACCTAGATCGAACGGCTAAACGTTTTATCGTTTATGAATTTTAAATCTATCCCACACCTCTCTATTTCATCTACATGATCCTTATTAGTGAGAATTGTTAGGCGTCCTGCGATAGGTCTTTTCACTCCTTTCTTAAGTCTATCCTTAGGAGTTGAAATTTTTCTCTTCATGTTCTGCTGGATGAATGTAAGAAACGCTTCTGCGTTAAAACGTAATCTTAAATAACGTTTATCTATGGATGTGGAGAAAAGCGTAGTTTTGCCTTCTTTTTCTGGTTATGTTTCATGTGGTCTGCTACTTCATATTTTGCGTGGGTTTAATTTGCATAGGGATAAGTATAGGAAGAGTTACATAAACTATGAAGAGGCCATCAATTTTGTCAGAAAAAGAGTTGAAACATGAGGATTTACTGGTATATCCTCATTAACAATTTAGCAATATTTAAATATTGTTATAAACA
>CAZVJZ010000152.1:0-2224 GCA_964627655.1 uncultured Candidatus Bathyarchaeia archaeon | reverse complement strand
TGGTGGGCCGGGCAGGATTCGAACCTGCGACCTTCGCCTCGTAAGGGCGACGTCCTAACCGCTAGACCACCGGCCCCCTAGGCCTCAACATATTTTATCTATAGATTTTTATTAACGTTTTTCTGACGGGCGAGTTAAAGGTTTTATGGCGAACCAGACGATCCTAGGTATAGATTCGTGTTTAACGTCCTCATGGATAGGGTGGATTCTGGATGAAGGTGGGTATGGTAGGACTCGGTAGGATGGGTGGAAACATGGCCCTCCGCCTTATAGCTAGGGGACACCAGGTCGTAGGATACGCCCGCCACGCTGAAACCGTTAACCGCATGGCCGAGAAGGGGGTTATCGGAGCATACTCGCTGAACGAACTCGTCGATAAACTCGAACAGCCACGGGTCGTCTGGCTGATGATCCCGGCCGGAGACCCTGTAGAGAACACCATCCAAGCATTAATCCACAGACTAGAGGAGGGAGACATAATCGTGGACGGAGGAAATTCACATTATAGGGATACGATGCGACGTGCCGTCACGTTGAAAGGGAGGGGCATACGCTTCGTGGACGTCGGGGTCAGCGGAGGGGTCTGGGGACTCAAACATGGATACTGCCTGATGGTAGGAGGTGAAAAAGAGGTTGTGGAGTATCTCCGTCCAATCTTCGAGGCTTTAGCACCGACGCCTGAGAGAGGCTGGGCCCATGTAGGGCCGAACGGAGCCGGGCATTTCGTCAAGATGGTTCACAACGGCATCGAGTACGGCTTGATGCAGGCCTACGCCGAAGGGTTCGCCCTTATGAAGAGGAAGAGGGAGTTCAACCTAGACCTCCACCAGATAGCCGATGTCTGGCGTCACGGAAGCGTGATAAGGTCCTGGCTACTAGACCTTATAGCACAGGCTCTGGCCGAAGACCCCGAACTAAGACACGTGGAACCCTACGTCCCGGACTCAGGCGAGGGGCGCTGGGCAGTCTTCGAGGCCATAGACCTAGACGTAGCTACACCGGTTATGGCCTTATCGCTCATACAGCGCCTGTGCTCCCGAGACCGGGAATCCTACTCAAACAAGCTGCTGGCGGTCATGAGAAATCTCTTCGGAGGTCACGAGGTTAAGAAGAAGAGTAGAGGATAATCAGCGTGCTAACGTTCCAAGCACGTCGAACTGCATCTCTCTAGGCTCCTCGAGTATCTCGAGCTTACCTCTCAATTCAGGGTCTTCCTCAACCATCCTGTAGAGGCTTTCAGATATCCAGAAGACCTCGAGGTCTAAAGTGTTCTTTATCCTGACCACCTTGGCTTCGCGTGGGTCTATCGGACCACATGTACGTAGGGCTGTGGCTATAGCGTCTCGGTCGTTAGGCAGGAAGACCGGTATCTTTGCGACTTCAGGCCATCCGGAGGTCAGTGCGTTAACGAAGGTCGACTGAAAGTCTATCTTGGAGAATACGCGCTGGGTTGTTAGGTCTGCTAAACCTATACCTATAGCGTTTCCATGCGTCTCCTCGGAGAGGTCTAGGACGACTATCCTCTTTATCTTCGGAGTCCTCGGGTCTCCCTCTCCGGGTACCCAGAATCTCCCTATCACGTTGGTATCCATCCCTGAACCACTGATATTCTTACCTATCTCCTCGACGATCAGCACATCTATCTCCTTAAACGGGATCCTTGCCAGAAGATCCTTCGCTTTCTCTAGGAGTTTAGGCTCCTCACGCTCGATCTCCTCAGGCCTGAGAGCCTTGACGACCGCTATCTCGTGGTAGGCGTTCTCGACGACCGCCAGACCCAAGATTATCGGAGCTCTCTCCATAATCAGCTTTGCAGCCTCAGGGATCAACTTATGATATCCTTCAGCCTGAAAACGGTGGATCATCTCGGCGCCCTTCTGTTTACCCAGACCGATTACCATCATCTTCATCAACCCGCTTTCGATCTTATCCTTAAAGTCTGTGTGAGGTTTAACCCGACCGACGACGATTATACCGTCCGCCCTCAAGGCGTTCCTGTCGACGAAGACCGGCGAGCCAGTATGTAGTCTACCTATCTCCTCGACCTCCATGGTCGCACGTATCGGCGCCCCCACGGTTTCAGGAGTTATACCTAAACTCCTTAAAACACCGACCTGACCTTCAGGAGTTGCTCCGCCGTGACTACCCATAGCCGGTATGAGGAAGGGTTTACCCCCACACTTCTTAACCTCATCGACTACAGTAGCCAAGATCTCCGGGTAAT
>CAZVJZ010000151.1:0-2241 GCA_964627655.1 uncultured Candidatus Bathyarchaeia archaeon | reverse complement strand
TCCCGGAAATGGTTGGAGTAACAATAGCCGTATATAATGGGAAAGAGTTCATACCGGTACAAATAACTCCGTGGATGATAGGTCATTACTTAGGGGAGTTCTCGCCAACAACAAAGATAGTTAAGCATGGAGAACCGGGACTTAGGGCGACAAGAAGTAGCATGTTTGTCCCATTAAAGTAAACGGTATTTTACGTTACTAACTTACTCATATAATGCAGATTTCTAATCCTATCGGTTATAGAAGGGTATATGCCTAGCTTTTTAAGTATAGAAACAACAATTAATGCGGGGTTACTATACAGCTTAACTTTCATTTGACCCTGTTTTGAAGCAAGCTTAGAGTAAACACTAAGTACTTTTTCATAACCAACTATTGAAGCAGCATATTCATCAGCCTTAAACTCCTCATACCTATACAGCATCAACAGTGCTATTATAAGTACAAGGAAAACAGCTAAACTAGCTATCTCACTAATGTAGCTAACGTAGAACGTAAGTGTTATGAGCATTACTGAAAATAGGAACAGCTTAAGCTGTGATTTCCTCTTTATATGGCCTAACTCATGAGCTAGGAACACTTTTGCCGTTTCAACATTTTCCATAAGAACTTTTCCATCGAAAACTATTACGGGGTTTAAGGGGGGCAAGTAAAATGCAGCCATAATCATGACGTTATTATCCGTTACCTTCCATAGTCTATACTCAATATCTGCTCTTTTACATACATTTTTAGCAAGTTCTCTAAGACTTAAGGGTATATGGATTTCCGAAACATGATATGTTCTGAAAGCGACTGTTAAGTATTGAATTATGAATGCGAGATAAAGTGAAAGTATAGCTAAAACTATTTCTAAAAACATTATTTCTCACGTGAACGTGCCATTTCAATAAGGAACCTATATATTGTACCCCAGATGTACCTGTCCTTTCTAAGTTTGTTTTCGAAATTATTTATCATAACCCAGTCAGTAAATGCTTTCTCCGTAGCCTCATCCCATTTTCCCGTGATTTCGCCTTTATAGTAACCCAGTTTTCTAAGGGCTTCCTGTACTTTAGCGGCAACTTCATCTTTAGACACTATGTCGTTAGGCTTTTCGCGTGTAAGTAGAGTTAATTCCCAAATCTTAAACAGCCTTTTGAGTTCGAGAACAGGTTCTTTATGGTCGTCAACTCTTAAATCAACGTATTTGTCAGTGTAGCCACCATATCCTCCCTTCTCCCTAACTACAAGTATTGCCGCTGATTGCTTACCTCTCCTATCTCCCCCAGCTCTATCTCCTGCTTCAAGAGCCGCAAGAAGCTTATCCACAAGTTCTCCCTTAGTTCTTTCAAATGCTTTAGCCATTTCCTCTAGAACCTCAGATCCAGCCAGTATGTTTCCTTGAACAGCATATCCATCGCCAACTATATGTCCTGCATACTCAAAGCATTTCTTCCCCGTAAAAGCCGCTGCTTCACCCTTAGAATCAACAATACCAATCTGTCTCTCATCCCTTAATGGATCGTCAGAAACAAGCGTTTCAATAACTTTTCTAGCACTATATCCCTTAGAGAGCAATTCTAGGCCTCTAGGACCATATGAAACATTCGCTAACGCTTGGGTAGCGATAGCTCCGACGTTCGCTTTAGCCCACGGGACAATAGCTCCTACAGCAATAAATTTTGAAGCAACAGCAACACCTAAATCCTTAGTTTCAGGGTCAAAACCTACGATCGAAAAAGTTGTTAGAATCTTCTTTCTCATATGCTTTCTCATATGTGTTCACCTATCTTCTCTACTATGCAAAACTATTTTTTAACTTTCCTAATCAGAAGAAATACCAATAAGGATAACGTGAAAAATACTGCTAAGAAAACCCATGTTATAAACTTAATAGAGAATTCGAATTGGTACATATTGACAATGAAATGTATTTCCAATAAACCTTTTTTCAAGTATTTCTCAAGAATAACTAGTACTATGAAGTCTAGAAGCAGTATTGTTAACGCGATTTTAAGAAAAAACCTAGTACTCATTGTTGGAAAGCACCGACAACTGTTTTTGAATCTACAAGTTTAAATATATAACTTACCGTATTTGGATTAAAACGGAAATGTATGTAATACCAAAGCTGCTTTAAAGGTGCAAATAATGTATTACGATATTTCACCATACTATGAAAGAAGAATTAGAAGAATGTTTAGTAATGAGCTTAAACAATTACTCATTTCAGCATTAGCTATAGCTATAGCGTTCTCT
>CAZVJZ010000150.1:0-2246 GCA_964627655.1 uncultured Candidatus Bathyarchaeia archaeon | reverse complement strand
GAGAGGCTTACGCCTGCAGTTTCATTCCTTGTCGGCTGGCTTCAGAAGCTCGGAGACTTCTTCGGGAAAATCTGGGAGGTCGCGTCTAACGCGCTTATGCCCCTCTGGAACGAACTATGTCGAGTCGCCAACGAACTTGCACGGGAAATCATGGGAGTTACAAACGAAGCGTCGAACAATAAGGAGTTGATAGCGGTCTTAGCCGACGTCTTCGTTAAGGTCTTGAAGCCCATCCTGATGGGAGTCATCGGCGTAATCATGATGGTTCGCGACGTCATACATGTATGGAACGAGGATTGGAATGGAATACGCACGACGATAACCGAGTTCGCAGCCTTCCTCAAGTCCACATTCGACTTCATAATCGACGTATTTAACGGGGCCATACAGTTCATCTCGCTCCTGATGCAGGGGGACTTCGCAGGCGCGTTAGAATTCGCTAAAAACTGTTTCAGAGACTTCGAGGAGAAGCTTAAAGTCCTCGCAGACGCGCTCCTATCTTGGCTGGGTGAAGCCTTCAGCAACTTTCTGTCGTGGCTCGGCGAAGTCTGGAATAACGCGTGGCAGGCATGCCTCGACTTCTTGGCGAGCCTACCGGAAAGGTTCGTGGAGGCGATAAAGAATATTCTGAACGGAATTAAGGAGGCTCTTCTCGGCTTCTTCGACTGGTTTATAGGCGGAAGCTTCTGGCCTGAAATGTGGAACTCCGCCTTAAACATCTTGACCAGCATAGGCGGAAGTATCGTAGATGCGGTGAGCGGCTTCCTGAACAGCATTATAAGCGGGGTTAAAGACTTCGGCGGCAGGCTTCTCGAGGGATGGGGTAGCATCTGGGATTCCGTGAGCAGCATAGCAAACAACACGATAAGTTCGGTCAGTAAAGCTATCTCAAGCTTCGTTTCAGGCGCAAGGGAGAAGCTCGGAGACCTCATGGACTACTGCTCAAGCGTGGTGAGCGACGTTTCGCGGAAGATAACGGATGCATGGGACTCGGTTAAGAGCTTTGCAGGTAAGGCGAGCAAGGCGATAAGCGACGCTGTCTCAGGCGCAGGAAAAACGCTATCAGATATAGGGAGAGGGATAAGTGAGGCGGTCGAAGGATTCATATCAGCGGTAACGGGCGGGGGAGGAGCCAAAGAAGAGGAGAAGAGTGATGATTGGCGTATCAGACATGCAGCCACATGGTTGGAAGAGTTCCAGCACGGCGGAATAGTCACAAAACCCACAATCGGACTCTTAGGCGAACACGGCCCAGAGGCCGTTATCCCGCTCAGGAGAGGCTTGCCTTTAGCCCCCCAGATAGTGTTTAACGCGCCCCTAATCATGGTTGACGGCGCTGTTGATAGGCGGACAGCCGAATATGTTCTACGCGAGGTCGAGAAGGTTCTGCGGAGCGTGATCGTGGAAGCTACATCGAGCGGCGCTCCTGAAACCCACAGGCGAATCAGGTTCGGGAGCAGGGTGGTGGTCTAAATGTTGCTAAGCGAGCAGGTTAGGGTTCTACGGGACGAGGAGAACCTGATAGACGACTCGACAGAATACAGCGTCACGGAGAACCAGCAGACCCATGACGACGGAAGCACCTACAGCACGTCGAACACGAGCTACACGCTTGTGAAAACCTACACTCTAACACCTCCGTCGGGCGGAAACATCGTCTTAACAGAGGTCGGCGCCGACATAAAGATGAACCTCGACGGGAAAATCGGATACGTGAAGATCACCGCTCAAGAGGAGGGAGGCACAGAGGAAACCCTGCTCGAGGGCTCGCATGACGGCGATAACTGGGTGCCGAAAAACGCATCCGTCTTCATAACCTACCGCAGAGACAAGCAGGTAACCTTAAGGTGGTATATCAAGACGGTCGAGACAAACCCCGGAATAGTCTACGTCAGAAACTGCGGATGCGTTTGGGTTGAAGCCTCATGGGTTACGGTACACGACTACGGAGAGATAAACCTGAGCGAAGACTCGATAGTCGCGTTCCGCTACACCTTCGACGCCACGCCAGACGGGCTCGGAAGCCATAGACTGCTCTTCGGCTCTACACCTGTAGCGGGTGGACCATTCGACTCTTCGAGCAAGACCTTTAAAGGTCTGGTCCCGCTTCCGGCTGGAACATACACCGTTAAAATCGAGGGCGTCTGCTTCAGAGGCACCATAAAAGTCTCTGGTCTCCAGGTTGGGGTTGTATGCTTCCGCGACTTAGAGAGGAGCAACATAGCCGGGTACGCTTCTCCTATCAC
>CAZVJZ010000149.1:0-2308 GCA_964627655.1 uncultured Candidatus Bathyarchaeia archaeon | reverse complement strand
TTCTCCTTTCTATCGCATGTTTAACTCCGCTTAGCGGGAACTCGCCTGTGATTAGGGGTTTAAGGTTTATTCTGCCCTTCACGATCATCTTTAAGGCTCTCTTGAAGACTGTGAGGGGGGCGTTCTGGCTCGCGGTGACGTGGAGCATCTTATAATGTATCAGGTTGAAGTCGAGACAGGTCTTCGAGCCTAAGGGGAAACCTGCGAAAAAGTTTATACGCCCCTCCTTCCTAAGCGCCCTTAAAGCCTCTTCGACTACACTAGGTATCCCCACGCTCAGTATAGCGGCGTCTACCCCTAGACCGTCGGTCTCGCTCAAGACACGTTCGACGAGGTTCTCCTCCGATGGGTTCACGACGACGTCTGCTCCCAGCCTTCTAGCCAACCTACGCCTCTCCTCGTCCATCTCGCTAACTACGATCTTTCCCACACCAGAACATTTAGCGACAGATAGCAGCATTAACCCCATCGGTCCAGCACCTATTATCAACAGAGACTCCCCAACCTCTAAGTTCAAGACAGATACACCGTTTATACTGCATCCAAGAGGCTCGGTGAGCGCGACCTCGTCGAGAGAGACGCCTTCAGGGACCTTAACGACGTTGCCTAGCTTAACAAGCCTCGACGGGACTAGAACGTACTCGGCGAACGCTCCGTTATAGTCGTAGCCGAAGGTCTTTCTGTTTGCGCACATGTTCTGGTGGCCGATCTGACAGTAGAAGCAGGAGCCGCAGAAGATGACCGGGTAAACGGTTACCCTATCGCCGACCGAGAAGCCTTCGACCCCCTCACCTAACTCCGCGATCTCACCGACGAACTCGTGCCCCAAGACGGTTCCAGGCTTAGCCTTCTTCTCCCCCTTGAAGACCCTCACGTCCGACGCGCAGACCGAGGACCTCAGCACCTTCACCAGTATATCTCCAGGCTTAACCTCCGGTATGGACACCTTCTCAAACCTTAAGTCTCTAGGCCCGTAATAGACGTTCGCCATCATGGTCTTAACCATACCGCTGTGGATCCTCCTTTTCGATCGACAGGACCTTTACATAACCATATAAACGTTTAGGCTTTATAGTCTTCCCCTATCCACGATATAAAGTCTAATAGTGAACTCTCTCGGAGAAAAGCAGGTATAACTTCGCCTTCCGAGTTTAAGGATTAACGTTAGAGACCTTTATATTAGGGTTGAATGTAAAAAGAGGGTGGAGGAAGACTCGATGGAAAACCGTATTAAAGGCGTTATTCCACCCCTCACAACCCCCTTCACCGAGGATGGGGAGGTCTACGAGGACGGTTTAAGAAGACTTCTCGATTTCCAGGTCGAGAAGGGTGTACACGGAGTCTTCTTATGTGGAACTTATGGCTCAGGCCCACTCATGTCGCTCGAGCAGCGCAAGAAGGTAGTAGAGATAGGGATAGATCAGGTTAAAGGGAGAATAGCCGTCATAGCACATGTAGGCACAACGAATACACGTGACACCTTAGAACTCGCGAAGCACGCGGAGGATAGCGGCGTAGACGCCGTGGCATCGGTCCCTCCATACTATTATAGACACGATGAACAGACGGTTCTCGAGTATTTCAGGGATCTAGTTAAGGCTGTCGACATCCCGGTATACGTGTACAACAACCCGAAGACTTCAGGCTTCACGGTTACCCCGCCGACGCTCGCGAAGCTGGCGGACCTCGGGGTGAAAGGAATAAAGGACAGCGGGTTCAACCTCGTAGAGTTTTCACACTTCATCCTCGAACTCGCGGATAGGGGAGAGTTCAATTTCATAATAGGAACAGAAGCCCTCTTTCTTCCAGCTATGCTTCTCGGGGCAAACGGATGCATCTCCGGACTAGCAAACGTTTTCCCTGAGCTCGTGGTGGAGCTCTACAACGCGATAGTGGAGAAGAGATATGAGGAGGCTGCCAAGCTGCAGTTGAAGGTGAACAGAGGTCGACAGATACTCCATATACCGAGGTCGACTAACGCCGCGTGCTACGCGATGCTGAGGGAGAGAGGAGTCGACGTAGGAGTGCCTAAGCGACCTATTTTACCCGTAACGGAAGAGAATGTAAGGCGGATGAAAGAGGAGTTCGCCAAGCTCGGGTTAGAAGTTTGAATTCGACCCGATAGATCTCCAATTTATTCTTTCTGAATTAGCTGGTGAGATATATGTCGGATCAAGTGGAAGCCGTAACTATAGGGGAAACTATGCTTATGCTTACTCCGCCGCGGTTCCACCTGATAGAGAACTGTGAGGGTTTTAGGGTGATGATCGGAGGGTCGGAGGCTAACGTCGCCATAGGACTCCGGAGG
>CAZVJZ010000148.1:0-2332 GCA_964627655.1 uncultured Candidatus Bathyarchaeia archaeon | reverse complement strand
AGGCGGATTGTACAGCTACCTCTACAAGATGCAATTCAAAGAACCGGAGGCCGTCAAAACGGTCGCTACCTCACCTCATTAAACCGGTTTTACCTAGACTCTATCGGAAGCCTACATTAAAACTTTTCATAAAAATATAATAAATTATAAAAATTTAAAACCACTGAACGATACTTTTATTCACTAGCTATAGGAGGTGAAAAAGTTTGCCAATGTATGTGATTCTCGGTAAATTCACTCAGGAAGGCATAAAAAACATTAAGGATTCTCCACGTCGATTAGAAGAAGGTCGGAAGGTCGTCGAGTCTCTCGGCGGAAAAATAAAAGAGTTTTATTACACTATGGGTCAATATGACTTCGTCGCAGTAGCCGAAGGGCCGAGCAACGAAGCTACGATGAAATCGCTCTTCATAATCGGAAGTGGCGGAGCTGTTAGGACAGAGACCCTCGTAGCGATTCCGGCCGAAAAAGCCGCGGAAATACTTAAGGAACTACCGTAAAACTAGATATAAACTGCTCTTTATCCCCTCTCTTTCTTACCCTATAGATTTATTAACTCCGGGATAAATTCTGAGAGCTGATGTTTAAAGGGAGGAATCAAGCTTGTCTGCGGAGCTGATTTCTATCGGGAATGAGCTACTCATAGGTAAGACCGTGAACACGAACGCTAACTGGCTCGCGAAGCGGATAACGACCTTAGGCCTTAAGGTTACCCGGATAACGACTATTGGAGACGATGTAGACGAGATAGCTAAAATCCTCAAAGAAAGTTTGGGTAGAAAACCTAGATTCATAATCGTTACGGGGGGTCTAGGACCAACTTTCGACGATAAAACCTTAGAAGGAATAGCTAAAGCCTTAGGCATGGAACTGAAAGTTAACGATGAGGCCCTACGGATGATAGAGGATAGATACAAGCGGTATGTAAAGGAGGGGAGGATCGAGAGCTTTGAGCTAACGCCATATAGGGTTAAGATGGCTACGTTACCCGAAGGAGGAACTCCGATCCCTAATCCTGTCGGAACGGCTCCAGGAGTGAGAATAAAGCATGGAGAAACCGAGATAATAGCGCTTCCCGGTGTACCCGAAGAGATGAAGGCTATCTTCGACGAGCATATAGCACCTCTTGTCAGGAAGGCTTCTAAGAACGCCGTCTTCTATGAGGTGAGTCTCCTATGTATAGGTATAGTGGAATCAGATCTAGCTCCACTGATCGATAAAGTGATGCACGATAACCCCTACGTGTATGTTAAGTCCCACCCGAAAGCAGCGGAGGCTATACCTAAGATAGAGATACATCTCTCCACCACATCTGACGACGTAGAGAAAGCTAAAGCTAGGATTTCGAGCACGATAATGCAGCTAACAGAACTTATCGAAAGGAAAGGCGGAAACGTAAGACCACTAAAGACCTAAAAACAGAAACCTATTTTTCCCTCACTTACCTAGATCTTCGATGGTTGCGATGAGGGCGCAGGCTAGACGCTGAGAGATGGAATGATTGGAGATCCGGGTCCCTGAGCAACCATCATGTAAACCATTTATCTGGAAGTGAAACACTTGAGAACCCTCTTCATAATCGGTACCGCAGGCTCTGGAAAGTCTCTCTTTACCGGAGCCTATGCAGAGTGGCTTAAGGGTCAGAAGCAGAACGTAGCGACGTTAAACTTAGACCCAGGAGCCATAGATCTGCCATACAGTCCAGACATAGATGTCAGGGAGTGGATAAACCTCTTTGACATAATGGAAGATTACCGCTTAGGCCCGAATGGAGCTATGATCTTGGCTTCAGACTTGATCGCTAACGAGGTTGAGTCCATAAGAGAGGAGATCGAAGGTTTAGAGCCTGACATACTAGTAGTCGATACTCCTGGACAGATGGAGGTCTTCGCGTTCAGGGCAAGCGGCCCCTTCATCGTTAAGGAGGTGGGCGAGAGAGAGAAGGCTATAGTTTACCTTTTCGACTCGGTCTTCTCGTCGAACCCCCTAAACTACGTTTCAAACCTATTCCTCTCCGCAGCCGTCTACAACCGCTTCTTCACCCCACAGATAAACATCCTATCCAAATGCGACCTGATCTCACGGGAGACAATCGATCGGATAGTAGACTGGTCTGCGAGCCCGCCGAAACTTGAGGAAGCCATCGAGAAGGAGGTTCGCGGCGACCAAAGGCTTCTAAGCAGAGACCTGATGCGTGCGATCTATAGACTCGGGTTAAGGTTTCTCCTGATACCTGTATCGGCAAAGACCTATGAGGGTATGGTGAACGTAAACGCAGCCATAGAGAGGGTTCTAGCCGCCGGAGACAGATACACGATCGAGTGAAAATAAA
>CAZVJZ010000147.1:0-2335 GCA_964627655.1 uncultured Candidatus Bathyarchaeia archaeon | reverse complement strand
AACGGTCCGCCAAAACGATCATCACTACAGATGCACAGAAGACCCAAAAAGAGAAGAACCATATCTTGATAAAGCGTCTAGACTCGCCATCCTCTCATTCGAAGTAAAGCTATCTCGAGACCACATAGAGAGGAAGCCGATGGACATAAAAGTCTTAAAGGTGCAAAAGGGATCATATTAATATCGTGAAAATAGGATAGAGGTTTGCTTATGGAGAAGCTAGAGACGTTAGATGAATTTAAGAGGCTGATTTCTGGGATAGGCGATGTCGAGGAGGTGAAGAGGAAGGTCGATGAGGTCTTAGATTCCGGAGTAAACCCGCTTGACGTCGTGAACGCTTTAAGCGAGGCGTTAGAGGAGGTCGGTCGAAAGTACGAGAACAGGGAGTACTTCCTCTCAGATTTGATTATGGCCGGTGTTTTAGCCACTGAAGTGACAAAGACGCTGGAGCCTTACTTAGTGAAGACGGAAAGAAAGTCTCTCGGCAAAGTAGTAGTCGGAACGGTTAAGGGAGACATCCACGATATAGGAAAAAACATAGTTATCATGATGCTTTACGCTAACGGTTTTGAAGTATTGGATCTTGGGGTAGACGTCCCAGCAGAGAAATTCGCTGAAGTCGTAAAGAAAGAGAATCCTCAGGTGCTAGGTTTATCCGCCCTTTTAACTTCAACGATCCACGAGATGAGAAACGTGATAGAAACTCTCAAGAAGAAGGGAGTAAGAGACAGGGTAAAAGTGATCGTTGGCGGTAGGCCTGTAACAAGAGAGTTCGCTGAGGAGATAGGCGCCGACGGATATGGAAGAGACGCCGTCGAGGCTGTAAAAGAGGTTAAGAGACTGCTTGGAATGGAGGCTTGAGTCTTGAATAAGAGGGAGAGGGTTTTAAGAACTTTAGATATAGAGGAGCCTGACAGGGTTCCTATAACAGAGCTCGACATCGAAGTCCCGCTCATGGAAGAATTAATCGGTAAAAAGTTTCCCGCAGCAACCTCTCTACAAACACAGGTTGTCGCCGACAGGGAATTAGAGAAAAAGAGGAACGACTTCAAGATAGAATGCTATAAAAGAGTCGATTTCGACGTATTCACCGTCGACCTTTCGGCACCAGAATATTGGAAGCCGAAGCTTAACCCAGACGGAACGATGGTCGACCTTTGGGGTAGGGTCCTAATGCTCGATAAACAGTCTAAGGCTTGGGTTCCATACGATACCATATTCAACGAACCCGAAGACTTCGACAAGTTCGAACTCCCAGACCCGAACGCTCCGGGATGGACTTTCGCCACAGAATACACACGCAAAACGGTCGGAGACAGCGTAGCAGTAGCCACGTTTATACGAGACCCCTTCGCCCATGCATGGGAGATGTTGACGCCCGTGAAGTTCGTGACTTGGATGCACCAGAAACCGCAGTTTATAAAGAGGGTTATCGAAGAATTAACGGAATTCAACGTCGAGATAATCAAGCGTATAGCCGAAGCCGGGGCAGACTTCATCGTAAGCGGTGGAGACTACTGCGAAGAGAAGGGACCTATGGTTCCCATAAAGTTCTTCGAGGACGTGATCTTTCCGAATCTGAAGAAGCAGGTCGACGAAGCCCATAGAGGAGGACTCAAGTTCATCAAACATACAGACGGTAACGTCAACCCCATACTGGATGATCTAGCGGAGATAGTGGACGGTCTACACTCTCTAGACCCCTCCGCCGGCGTAGACATAGGGAAGGTGAAAGAGAAGTATGGAGATAAACTAGTATTGATCGGAAACGTCGCCGTAGACAATCTAGCAAAGAAGAGCAAGCTAGAGATTATAGAGGAAACCAAGAACTGCATTAAAAAGGCGTCACCCGGCGGAGGACACATCTTATCCTCAAGCAACTCATGGGCTGCAGGCGCTAAGCTGGAAAACTGCCTAGCGATGGTGGAGACAGGAAGAAAATACGGGGTTTACCCGATAAACATCTAGAGTTAAAACCGGAAGGGAAAAATACGTAAGGTTACTTGGAATAAGCCCGCTTCTTTCTACTCATGCAAACGGGGATAATTAACTTCTTCAGGACTTGTCCAAGTCTACTTGACGGTTCGATAAGCTCTACTCAAGAAATAATTATTATAATAAGATCATATGACTTTATGAGGATAATTGCGTAAGTACTTAACCATATCTGTCCCGGCTGAAGTTAAGGAGGTTCTGATCTGAGATGAAGGGTTCTCGACACAAGTATTGTAGTTGAACTAGTAAGGAAAAGAAGCTACGAGGCAGGGGCGATATCGATCATAACTTTAATCGAAGTTTTGAGGGGATTAAAAGCTGAGAAGAGAAGTGAAGTTAA
>CAZVJZ010000146.1:0-2350 GCA_964627655.1 uncultured Candidatus Bathyarchaeia archaeon | reverse complement strand
ATGGCTGCATAAACCGCTAAAGCTAGCGATAACACATAATCATCATGTTCTCCTTCAGGGGCCTCATATTTTACGTGGCCTGTCTTCGTCTGGATTCTCTGGAATATTCGGAGCTGGTTTATTAGCTCGGTTGCGTCTGCTGGGATAGTTAGCTTACGGTTCTGCATGGCGTTATGCAAGGTCTGGATCATAGCCTCCTTAACGTTTGCTGTAATCGTTATGCCTTCGACTTGTGGAAGCCTCTTGGAGAGGAAGTCGTAGAGTGGAATCCCCATTCCGGTTTTGTCTATGGCTACACTTGAGGGGCCCAGCATGTTTACGAGTTTTTCTATGAACTCGACTTGAACGTTGAAATCAGTTTTCTGGAACTCATGGATGAAGAATACCTTCATGGAGCCATCATCCAATTTCTCCAAAGCCGTTATAACCGTTGAATCTCGGTATCTTCCAAAGTCTATCCCAATATAGACTGGATTCTCTTTAGGTTCAAGCTTCATCTCGACGTCGTCAGTGCATGAAAGGATAAGCTCGTACGGAAATAGGGCGTTTAGCTCGTCTAGGAACTTCATTTCCATTTCCTGCTCCCATTCAAGTGGCCCTAGAGATGCCTTCATGCCTTCCAAATCTTCCTTCGTTATATGCGGGGCCATACTGTAATGCACCTTATGCTTGGAGAATGCTTCGGATGTCCAAGCCTCATAGAACCATCCACGTTTACCCTTCGGAGTCGATATCAGCGATAGTCTTCCTTGCTTTCCGGTTAGGGTTGGGATTACGGCCGCCTTAATCTCAAAATCGTTCTTGAACATGGCCGCTTCATCAACGTAAACCATGTCAGCCCGATATCCTCTAATCGCATCCGGATTATTTGGCAAGCTGATAATTCTACTCTTATTCTGAAACTCGACTTGAGTCTTCGTCTCGCTTAGGGCGGCCGAGAAGGTATAAGTCTCCTCCTCGTAAACCAATCTAATCCCCTTCCACTTATTTATCCACTCCTTAACCTTCCTAAACAATTCTAGGCTCTGCCTCATAGAGTAGCTGACGAGCAGAATTGTGGAATCAGGCTTAAGAAGACTCCAAATGAAAGCCTCTAAAGCGATTAGAAACGAGCCTCCCACAGCCCTAGACTTCAACATAACCCTGAAACGTGATAGATCGTCAAGCCATCTCCTTTGCCAATCATAGAGTTTAATGCTGCTTTCTGAAGCGTCTAGGACTAGTTGAGCTAACTGACTTACCCTCATACTCTCCCAAAATCTCTTCCAGAACTTCTTGACTTATCCTTTTAAGACGATCTAAATCCCGCTTACTCCTCGCCCTACCATAAACCTCAACATCCTCTCCAACAAGCTTAACAACCAAGTGAATAGCCGAAATAATCCTCTCACCTTCAGCTTGCTCTCCAACCGTTTTAACCTTTCTAGGCCTGCTTCTAAAAAGCCAACTCATATCTAACAGTCAAAACTTAAGCCTTTTTAACACCAGAATCGATAATCTTTATTTCGCCTCTACAACACCAACCGCCCACATGCAGTTCGTTGATATTATTTTCAGGTAGTAAGTTCCGGGAGGAACGTCATACACGTAAAAAGTGAAGTTACCTATCCTTCCCTCTATGCTACCTACGTCGATATAGCCTTTTTCACCTATTCGGCGTAAAAACCACGAAAAAAGAACTCCTCTCGGATCTTCTGCATCTATAACAACCAGTATCACGAGAGTGGTTCCTCTATTAATGGTGAAAGGTTTAGTATTTTTATTTCCGCTACCCGAGTCAATCATAAGAAATTCTGCTTTCTTCTCACCTGAAGCTTCCAGCTCTGAGGATGTAACGGTTACGGTCTTGACTATTGAGGAATATGTAACCGTAGCCGGAACATTCCAGGTGATAGTCTTAGTAATAGTCGTCGGAATAAAAATCGAGCCGATAATAAGACCTAGAACAAAAGCAAGCACCACAAAAACAACTACTGATGAAAGTGTTAACGTCTTCACAGCCCTAATGATGAGTTATTACGGCTTTATTTTAAATTTTTATTTTGCGACAGAATATGAAAAACCTCCACAACGGCCATGTTATAGCCTTGGCCTTAGCTGTCTAGTGTTTATAGGTATAAAAACTTATTTTCATGCTGGATCTTTGAGATATTGAAATGAATGGGGCGCCTGAGCGGTGTCCTAAATGTGGGAGTAGCAACATAATCGGATATATGGGAGAATATGAATGCATGGACTGCGGATATAAATTCACAATTGGGACCTATCCATCTAAAATTAGACGACCGCAAACGAAGATTTATCTGAAAAACAGCTCCCCGAGGAGGGCTTCTGGTAGGGGAAAATGGAT
>CAZVJZ010000145.1:0-2401 GCA_964627655.1 uncultured Candidatus Bathyarchaeia archaeon | reverse complement strand
AGGATTAGATATATTCGAGGAAGCGATAAAATCTGTCGTGCGCTAGCCCGCAAATTCTCTTTTTTATTTTTGAGAAGATTGCCCACTCACTGTGAATATGACTAGTACCTTTCGCAACTCCTTATAGCGTCAGGAGGAGATGTACCGATATTCTATTTTCTCATATTTAGTATGCTGGCTTGTGTTATCATGAGGCTGCTAGTAACGCTAATTCATGGAGCTCCAAAAAAAAGGAAGATACAGCTAAACCAATGGACATTACCACTTTCACAAATATTAAAAATTCCTGCCTAAAGATAGTACCGGTCGGGAAGAATATGCAGAGAAGATGTTCCCATGAGGAGATAGAATTTTTAGGCGAACAGAGAGGAGAGAGGGGTGTAAACAGATATTATAGATGTTTAAGGTGTGGTAGTGTCCTGATACTCTCAGAAGAGGGAACTTTATATGAAGTAGTAAGTACTATGCGGCACTCCCAGCAGATTTAGCATCTGATCGGATTAAAGAAAAAGAAGTTGGGGGTGTCCACACCACTACACCATTATTTCCTCAGGTATTCTCTTTGAACTTTCCTTATTGCTCCCTCAAGTATCTCAAGCCCTCTAAAAAGTTGTTCTTGGGTAATCACCAGTGGCATGGGTGTCACAAGTATATTATCGAACATGCCATTATTCCGTTTTATAAGTCCATTCTTCATGCACTCCTTAACTATTTCATGAGTCTCGCGCGTAGCTGGTTCCTTAGTTTTCCGGTCCTTAACAGGCTCCATTGCAACATCGGCACCTAGACCCCTAACATCGCCTATGATGTCAAATTCTTCTTGCATCTCTAAGAATCTTTTTTGTTATCTCTCCTATTTTCCGAGCAGAGTCTAGTAATTGCTGTGCGATGTCAATCACACAAAGTGCTGCAGCACAGCTGAGAGGATTGCCATAAAATGTTCCACCAATACTTCCTGGTAAAGGGGCATCCATAATTTCCGCACGGCCAATCACGGCTGACAGTGGAAGGCCCCCATCGAGCGATTTTCCAGCTGTTATTAAGTCTGGAATAATTCCATAGTTCTCAATAGCCCAAAAAGTACCCGTTCGTCCAATGCCTGCTTGGATTTCGTCGTCTATTAGTATGATATCGTAGTCATCAGCCAACTTCCTTAACCGTCTGAAAAATTCTTTTGGTGGAAATACAAAACCCCGTCTCCTTGTCTAGGTTCAACTATAATTGCAGCTACATCTTCAGGAGCTATCTGGGTCGTAAGAATTAATTTTAGATATTCAATACAATATATGTCGCAGTTTGGGTATTCGTGCCCAAGTGGGCACCTATAGCAGTATGCATAAGGAGCTTGAATTATTCCTGGCGGGAAAGGACCCATTCTCCTCTTATAGGGCCTAGCTCTCCCAGTAAGAGCTGTAGTTAAGAGCGATCTGCCATGGAATGAATTGTGGAAATGGATTAGTCCTTGCCTGTTAGTAAATGTCTTTACTATTCTTATTGCGTTCTCGACAGCCTCAGTACCACTATTAACAAGTAGCGCCTTCTTTTCGAAATTTCCGGGCATAACCTCGGTTAACTTTTTCGCTACCATAACATATGGTTCGTAAGGTGTAACCTGAAAAGCAACATGGAGATACTTTTCAGCTTGCCTGCTTATAGCTCTTAGAACCTCAACTCTACGATGTCTCATGTTTCTATCTCAATGATTTCACCCGGTTCAACTTTTGCTAAAGGTTCTGTTGATGGGCTAAATGTACAATCCTTGACCACCGATAGCTCTTCAAGATTCACTTTCCCAATTCTTCTCACCAAGCTCCCACCTAACCTAATTCTATGATTCAATGACCTAATAAGGCAGTAAATTCCTTGTGCATACAATAGGGTGTCTGTGACCAGAGCCTCTAAAAGCTAGTTCATGGAAGCCAGGGTTATGGGTTTTCCCTTAAGGGGACAAAGAGTTACTCTATAGACCCAAAAAAGAGTAAGGGTTGCGCCTGTAGTTAGTAGCCGCTTCACAAGCTTCGCACGCTTCACAGGCTTTCAGGATCTACTGCAAGCATTGGGTAGATTCCGTCGATGGGAAAACCTGGAACTTTAGTGAATACCTCTCTTACCGATTCGGCACTTGGGGCCTCCCACATACAGAATATCCTAGCGATGTTTCCCTCCTCATCCAATTGAACCAGCTTTTAATCCAGCGAACATCTGCTGTTGTATGGGAGTAAATTTGTCTACCTAGGGAAGCGGCTTCCTCAACTGTTACGGGCTTCGGTAATGTGTGTATAGCTAAGAAAATTGGCATACGGTATCCCTCCTATCGCCGGTATTTTGTATAGCTCCCCATCTCGGAGCTTGGATTTCACCAATGTACTGAGAAGTAGCCCTAGGGACCCCACTCCACTAT
>CAZVJZ010000144.1:0-2485 GCA_964627655.1 uncultured Candidatus Bathyarchaeia archaeon | reverse complement strand
CCGTCAGCGGCGGCTCGACATGCACCAACGGTACAGGATCGAGCTTCACGGCCGTGAAGCCTTCATCGACCAGATAGGCAGCGTTTTCGGCAACACGTTCAGGGTCAGCCCAGAGGGAAGGCTGCTCTTCAAGCCCCCTCCTTCCCTTAACGTCGTAGATGTAAGTGTAGCTCCGTATCTTCCTCCTGAAAACTCCACCCAACAAGTTGTATATCGGCTGGTCGCATACTTTTCCAGCGATATCCCACAGCGCCATGTCGATCGCACTCACCAGTCCTCCCGTCGAATACTCCGTGTGACGCCGGGTTAGGTTTGTGTAAAGGATTTTGTTTAGGCGCTCTCTATCCAGAGGGTCCTCCCCCTTGAGATATTTCTCGAAGATCTCTTTCATTAGAAACTTGTAGCTATTCGGCAAGGGATAGTAGATAGATAGGGTGGCTGTCTCACCCCATCCGTAAATGCCTTTATCGGTGTGTAACTTAACGAAGAAGAAGTAGTAACCTCCGTAATGAGGCGGCGGAACCTTCACGATAAACGACTCCAGCTTCGTCAACTTCATCTATTCAGACACCTCTCTCTTTTAGTGGTGTCGGTCAGAACGTTTAAAAAGATTTCTCTATCATACTCCGGGCTTATTCTGCCTAGTTGAATGGAGTTTAAGCGTTAAACTGTAGAATTAGTCTATGCTAGGTTTGTTAAATGTGTAAGGGACTGCTGAGAGCGTGTTCGACTTAAATAATAGATGCTATTAGATTAAATCTAGATCTACCGTTCAGGAGGCCACACAGTTGAGTAGGATGTTGGAGCGCTATTACCTAGCGGCTATGCGTAAGGAGCCTGACAGGGTTCCTGTAGTGATCTATGCCTCGGAGCCTACACACGCAGCTTTCTGCGGGGAGAGACTGATCGACCTATACAGGGACGTACGTAAAATGCTAGAATGCCAGCTCAAGTTCATCCGGAGGTTCCCTAACGCTTTACATGGCCACTTCACCCTATGGCCTAGGATGAGCGGGCCGGGAGACGGGTTCACCACGGCTTTCGGGGCAGAACTCGCCTGGACCGAAGACAGCTCACCGGTCACCAAGCCGTTGATTAAAGACCCAAAGGAGATAGACTCGCTGAAAGTTCCCGACCCGCATAAGGATGGTAGGCTACCTCTACAGCTCGAGGCGTTAAGGTATTATGTAGAGAAAGCGCCGCTAGAGGTTAGGGAGCACTATGGACTTCTAGACAATTACTGCTACTGCCCTGGAGGAATAGAGTACGCCGCCCTACTCATGGGGTATGACAAGTTCCTTCTAGGTTTCTACAGGTATCCAGATAAGATACGTAAGCTATGCCGTATAGTCACAGATGCAGCCATAGACTTCGTTAAGGCTCAAGAGGAGATCGTCGGTAAGGCCTGCAAGCTCTTCATCTCTGACCATAGCCCCACCTTCATGTCGAGAAAGCACTTCATAGAGTTCGCCCTTCCTGAGTTACGGCGGATCACGAAGGCTTTCAGCGGTGCACTGATCATTTATCACAATGAGGGAGACGTAAACCATCTACTAGACTTAATACCTGAGATGGGAGTCGACATATTCCACTTCGGCTCCTCCATAAACGTTCTGGAGGCTAAAAGAAGGATAGGCGATAAAGTATGCTTGATGGGGAACATAGCGTCTAGGGAGGTGATGTTGAAAGGGACGCCAGAAAAAGTCGAGGAAGCCTGTAGGAACGCCATACTTGATGGGGCGCCTAGAGGAGGATTCATTCTATCGGTTTCAGGCGGACTGCTCCCGCACACGCCTCCGGAGAACATAGATGCGATGATAGCTTCCGCCGAGAAGTACGGCGTATATCAGACCGAAAGACAGTCGAACCTCTAAGAGGAAACTTTCATTCATACCTGATGGCCGTCTCTAGAGTCTATCGTAAACCGTCTAAGACCTACATTCGTAAGTCATTAAAGTCGAGAAACAGATTAAAATACTCTAAAGCTCTATCTTTCTTGAGGGTTTACGTGTTGTCTGTTGGTAAGGGATTGTTGAGCGAGCTAGATGAGTTATGGTATGGTAAGGTTCATGATGCGCTGCCCAGCGGTGAGCTTAGGGCCATCGGCAGGTTTGCTTTAGGTATACTTAAAGAGATGGTTAAACTCTCTTCGATGGGTTATGAGAGAGTCCCCTCCTCAAGCAGAGGCTACATACTGGAGAAGATTATAAGTATAGCGAGGCGTGCGAAGATCGAGGATGAAATCCTGCTCGAGATAATGAAGTACATGAGCAAGGAGGATAGGGCGAGACTGGAAATCGAAGTCGAAAGAATTACCCCGATTCAATCGGAAATCTGAGGAGATAGAGCTATACTATTCTTTCAAAAGTAGCTCCATAACAGCAAGATGACTTGTTTCCACCGAAAACCGGAAAGAAAAACATTTATCTCTACTCACCATAAGTTCATCGTCTAAGCCCATAAAGGAGGTTTCAGTGATGAATTA
>CAZVJZ010000143.1:0-2499 GCA_964627655.1 uncultured Candidatus Bathyarchaeia archaeon | reverse complement strand
ACCTCCACAGCATCTTCGATTGTTTTCTGTTGGAGTACTTCACGTGTAACCACCAATAAAGGCACCCCGACGGTCGATATTTCACAAAGTAGAGCGTTAAGGCATAGGCCCAATCCGGCTGAGTTGATGCCCATCATGCCAGGTATGCCAGCGTACACATACGTCAAGACGTCTGGGCCGCTTTTCCTCTTAACTTTAAATAAGACTACACACTCTCCATCAAGCCAAGGGTCGAGCGCTTCATCGTTATTCTGCGCGATATATGTCTCTCCGTCTAACGTTACTCTGCCTGAAACCGCTAAGGTTGTACATCCACTAAAGATCTTTGGGTAATATAACTCGACGAATCCGGAGACCATCAGAATCTCCTCGTATTTGACCCCTGCCCCTTCCGCCGTACCTTTCATCTCTTCAGCAATCTCCGGCGAGAATGTCTCGACAAAACTGCTAAGCTCTCCCGCCTCGGCAATCAACTTCTCTTTGGATACTCCGATCTCCCTGCCATAAAACGCGTAATGCGAGTTCACTAAGGAATTTATAATCTCCTTACATTCCTCGCCATACTTGTATCCTCTCTCGTGAGGAGTCCCACTAACCTCGACTACTTTATGCACGGTTTAATCCTCCTCGTATAAAGGTCAGCCACGAATAAACATATAATCCTTTACTCTATCTCTGTCGATTATTACTATTACCCCGTTTAGAACACCGTCGAAGTATTCAGACCCCGGATTTATACATAAGGTGTTACCTAGCTTCTCAACGCCTTTGGATTCATGTATATGTCCATGTAACCCGAGTAATGGCTGATATTTTTGTATGGCCTCTCTAACTGCCGTTGAACCCACGTTTACCATGCTGATTTGACCAGCTCTCACGACTTGACGTAGGTTCTCGTCGAGTTCAGGAGCAACATCTAGGTATGTGTTGAAGGGAGGAACGTGAAAGTTAAATATAGCGCGCTTAGGGTCTTCAAGTTCGGACACTAGTCTTTCGATCGTTTTCCCGAGCTCTTCTTCTGTGACATCTCTCGGACACTTCCAAGGGGTAATGTTCGCCTTTCCAACACTTAACATTTCATGCTCGTCGTCTATCATCACGATCTTCTCTTCAGGGTTAACTACATAGTCAGAGGAGTTTAGTACCTCGTCTATCTCATAAACGTCGTCGTTTCCCGGTGAAATATAACATTTTATTCCTAAGCCCTTCAGTCTCTCCTCGGCTAAACGTAACCATTCCTTGACTACCTGGATCATATGCTCCATCAAGAGTTTTTCCGCTTTAACCGGTGAGGATTTAATCTCCTCTATAGCCTCCTCCTTATCTATATGCACATAAAGCCCTCTCTTCCTGACTTCACGGATCAAAGAACGCAATTCATCTTCGTTTCTGGCAGTTACCTTTTTGCCTAGAAACTCTGTTTCGTATCCGTTACTGGTTTCAGATATGAAGACCAATCCTTTGCCTGTTATGTCACCGCCTATTATGGCTACGTCCACCTTATACATTTTACTTGCATTTAGAAATTTTCTGAAAGTAGTTTCTGATCCGTGAACGTCGGTGGCGAAGAATATCTTTGTTCTAGACACTTTCTATTCAACCTCGTTATACCATTTCTTTTTTGTCCCTATCTTTGCTCTAAGCTTCCAACTCAACGATTTAGGCACCTTTTCAAAGGCCTCAAGGATCAAGTCGACCTTTTTGTCGACTATAGACCTCTCCGCCTCGGAAAATATCTCTAACTCAGGCAGTACAGCTTGAATTTTCTTTAGGTTACTCGAAAAAGTGTAGTAATAACCCCAATCCTTGGAAGCCCTCCTTAAAATGTGAGACAGGTCGACCACTTCTCTGTCGGAGGTTTTCTCTGCTACGTCATGCTCTAAGAGAAGAACCACTATGTCTTTCACGTCTTTGAGGTTAAGCTTAACTATCTGCAGCTTCTCTTGTAACAACTCACTTAACGGTATCGTAGGTTTATCTAGATGTAGTCTATCCGTGAAGTCTATCTCATGACACATCTTTAACCTATCCCAGAATACGTCAACTTTTATCTGTTTATCGTCTTTCTTCCAGTAGAAGGATCTCCCATAGACTGAGGCTGCGACTTGAACGTAGCTCTGTGTGACGTATCCGAGTTCCTCTAGTAAGTCTTCTACTTTCGAGCGTTCGCTGGAGTAAGAGGCAAAATCGATGTCTGTCAACTTTCTATTATCTTCTAGATAACTTCTATACTTGGGGCAGTGTAATCTAAAAGCGATAGCTCCCATCAGACGAAGAATGACGTTCTCCTCGTCTGCGGCTTTGATTATCCTTTCGGCTTCCCTCATCAACTTTTTATCGAGTTCTATCTCTCTTGAGGACATCCTGATGGTTCCCTATAACCTGTTCTGTTAACTTGCTTGTTGTCTACTCTAAAGTATAAATATTTTTCTTCCTTAAAGTCGCTTAAACGTTCAAAGAGCGACATAAATTTTTTATGTATAATCAATATGAATCTTT
>CAZVJZ010000142.1:0-2514 GCA_964627655.1 uncultured Candidatus Bathyarchaeia archaeon | reverse complement strand
AGACCCTGAAAGGTGAACCCCCGATCATGCACCCCATTTATAAATCCTTACCTGAAGCCTTGTTAGGTCAGTCTATAACGTGCTTCTCGGATAAACCAAAGGTTTTTTATCTCGATTCTACATGGTCTTTAACGATTTAAGTTGAAGGGAAAACGCTGCGATTACTGCGGTAGGGAGGTGGCCCTACCTTTCCGATGCCACCTATGCGGGGGAACCTTCTGCGCAGAGCATAGACTACCCGAAAGCCACCGCTGCCCCGAATTATGGAAGGCTAGAGCGCCAAAGAGGAGGGTCCCAAGCGTTAAGGTGAAAACCCCACTAACGAGAAGGAAGCCCAGCTACATCCCCTACAGGTTCGAGGCTACTAGAAGCCTAACAGAGGTTAAACACCTCGCAGTCAGCGCCTTACTCGTAACAGGAGTCGGCATGTCCCTGATGTACGGTTACCTAACGATCCTAGGACCCCTTAAACTCACAGCCTTGGGCCTGATGTTCACACTATCCTTCCTAGCCCACGAGCTATCCCACAAATACTCCGCCAAAAGAGAAGGCCTATGGGCCGAGTTCCGCCTAACACCCATAGGAGCGCTAATAACGCTTATCTCCATAGCGCCTATACCGATCAAACTCATCTCGCCCGGAGCAGTGATAGTCATGCCCTCACCCGACCGCAGGACAGGAGGGAAGCTAAGCCTCGCCGGACCGTTAGCTAACATCATAATCGCCGCAGCGCTCTCGGTCCCAACCTACCTCATTCCCCTAGGCTTCACGGTGAGGCTGATCCTAAGGTTCGTCGCACTCTTCAACGCTTACATCGCACTTTTCAACCTGATCCCGTTCGGACAGCTAGACGGGTTGAAGGTCATCATGTGGAGTAAGGCTGCCTGGGCGACTGCTTTCGTAGCCTCCGCCGGCCTCACAGTCCTACTCTACCTCCACCCGTAGGGGCTGAAAGGCCTACTTAACCTTAAACTCACAGTACTGGTCTCCCATAGACCTACACTTACACTCCTCTAGGTCTATGAAGAAGTCGCCGTAGACCCTCCGAAGGATCTCCGTCAGAAAGCCTCGGAGAAAGTGGCATTTAACCTTAGCCGGCGAGGAAGACTCCATACTCTCATAGACTTTAATCGAGGAGACCCTGCCCCCAGGCTTCACCTTAAGGAACTCTATGGTACACCAGCCGAACGCCCTAAGCAGGTCTTCCATGAAGGCCAACTTATCGTCCACAGACCTCAGATAACGGAGGAAACGCTCGTATAAGACGGATGCCATGGCGGCCCCCTTCCGGTAGAAGAGTATCTCCTCACCGGCTTCGGTGACGAGGTCTGAAACTTCCTTTATCATCGCATGAAACATGCTAGACGTAAAGAACACCACCCGATCTCCGTAGAAGTGCACAGGGAAGAAGAGCTTATCGAACGGCTTATTGATCTCCGTCCATTTAACTTCTAGGACAGAACCCAGCCTAGATAGGCTATCGGAAACACGCTCTATCGAAACAGATTCAGGAACCTCTATAAGGAAACGCCAGAGAAACTCGTCTTCAAGCCTCGTATGAACACCTGACAAGATCTGAACCGACATCAAAGCGAGCTTAGACGAGATCTCAGACAGACCCTGCGTAATTCCCCTCATGGTTAAGGCTAACTCGAAATATCGGCTGGCAGACCCACGTTCCCCTGAAAGCGGAGGCACCGGAGTTTTTAAGATTCTAGAGCCTTTGAATAGCATCTTCCCGACGGACACATAGACCACCCAAACGTCAAGTTACGTCTAGCAGTCGACCGGAGGGAAACCCACTCACACTTGACTCCGGAAACTATGTAATAGAGGGTGAGACTGCTAAAAACCGTTTTCAGAGACTAAAGTACACAGGGAAACGTGGAACAAAATCCCTCAAAGTAAAAGCTAGTGTCCCTAAGGCTTTTAGAGACTAGCTAGAGCTATGATAAGAAGGTAAGCCTGCTCTTAAGAAAATCTTACTTCAGATGCTTATCGAATATCTCTTTAAAACGCTCCGGCTTTAAGCCGTAGTTTAAACATATTCGGGAAATACTTTCGGCATAGTAAGCGATCAACTCTTGGAGCATGAGGGAGATCTCTGAGGGCGAAAACTCCTCCCTAGGCTTCAGGAGGACTATAAGCCATCTACCGATGAACGTAGGCTTATACCACTTAACCCAAACCCCCCTGCCCTCAGCCTCAACACGGTCCATGCCCTCCTCGAGTATTCCGGCCTCGACAAACCTCCTCAAATACTTTAAGACGGACTTGTTGGAGTGGCTGGAAAGGCTTCTAAGGATTTCCTTCTGGTAAGTCTTACCGTCGACCTTAAGCTCTCTCAACACGCTTAAGGCGATGTCAGACTTAAACACAGAAGCCAAAACCTCATACTGCTCCGCTGGCTTAGCAGGCAACGGCAAGATGAAAGGCCAAAACTCCCTCATACAACCTCCTCCAAACTAACATATCTTAAAGAGACAGATTTAAAACTATAATGAACGCCACCAC
>CAZVJZ010000141.1:408-2529 GCA_964627655.1 uncultured Candidatus Bathyarchaeia archaeon | reverse complement strand
ATCTTAGATTTCTAAGATCAAAATAAATCAGAAGTATTAGCATGCTCCCGCGCTTCACTAAATTAACAAATTCCCTGTAGCGGCGTCAAAGATCATTATTCGTTCCCTTGGGAAGTTCACCGGAACTTTACTTCCAGGCTTTATAGCGACTTTAGCCAGGATCTTGGCTTTAAACCTCCTATCATAGGCTTCTAGGTGGACTATCAGTCTGCCTCCCGCGAATTCTACGTGAACGCACTTAGATTTTATAGGGCCTGAACCGACTTCGACAAACTCGGGCCTTATTCCTAGGATAACTTTCTTAGGATTACCCACTCTATTGAACTCTTTCGCCAAGAAGCTTACATCGTACTTAAAGCCCCCTTCGGTCGTTAGATAGAGCTTATCGTGACTCTCAATTACGTTACACTCAATCAAGTTCATTCCAGGGTTTCCTATAAACCAGCCTACGAAGGTGTTCGCCGGCCTATTGTATAGGTTCTCAGGAGAGTCATATTGTAAGACTTTGCCTTCGTTCATCACTGCTATTTTCTCAGCTAAGGTGAGGGCTTCAGTTTGGTCATGGGTTACGTAGATCATGGATTTCTTTAAGCCTAGCTGTATCTCCTTTAATTTAGTTCTGATCTCTACTCTTGCTTTCGGATCAACCACGGTTAACGGTTCGTCTAAAATGAATATCGACGGGTCCCTTACCAGAGATTTAGCCAACACGACCTTTTGCCTGGTATTTACATCCAGTTTCCCAGGTTTCATATCGAGATATTGGGAGATACCTATGAGTTCCGCCACGTCTTTGACTTTTTTCTTAATTTCAGATTTGGAAAACTTGGCTTCCTTTAAGGGTATGGCTATGTTTTCATATACTGTGATCGTCGGATATAATACAGGAAACTGGAAAACCATGGCTACGTTTCTCTTTCTAGGCTCCCAGTTAGTTACGTCCTCGTCATCAAAATACACTCTACCTTTCGTGGGAGTTTCAAGACCTGCAATTATTCTAAGCGTTGTCGTCTTCCCACATCCAGAAGGGCCTAAAAGGCCAACTAACGCTCCGTCCGGTATCTCTAAGGTCAAGTCATCCACCGCTACTACCCTCTTCTTCTTGTCTCCGAAGATCTTCGTCACATGATCTAAGAACACCCTAGCCAATTATATCACCTCCTCTAGCAAGGAGCCTCTCATCTCTAGGCGAGAAAAGGTACAAAGCTTCTGGGCTAAATCCGGCCTCTATTTCTGCGCCCACTGGCTTTCTATAAATCTCCGGGATCAAGATTCTAAGGAGGTCGCCGAGCCCGGCGTCCACATGCACTATCGTCTCGGATCCTATGACCTCGCTTAAGATCACTTTTCCTTTAAACGTTATTTCTCCAGCTTCCCTAAGCTCGGTAATTGCCAGATGCTCAGGTCTTACCCCAATCAATATATCGCCTTCTGGAAGCCTCTCGCCACCTTTAACTTTGACCTCGAATGCGTTGGTTTTCAGCGTCACTTCTCCGCCGCTTTTAACCACGCCTCCACGGAAAATGTTCATCTCAACAGTTCCAAAGTATCTTGCTACGAAAATATTTACGGGTCTTTCATATATTTCTATCGTATTTCCAACTTGTACTACCTTACCTTCATTCATCACAGCTACCTTCTCTCCGAGAGACATAGCATCAAATGGATCGCTTGTTATTAGGATGACATTTCTGCCAGTTTCCTTTTGAAGCCTATAGAGCTCTGATCTCATGTCTTCTCTAATCTTATAATCTAATCTTACTAGGGGTTCGTCTAGGATTATAACCTCCGCTTCTCTAACCAAGGCTCTAGCTATCGCGACCCTCTGAAGCTCTCCTCCACTAAGTTCAGAAGGGTGATGGCTCAGCCTATGGCTTATCTTTAGGTATTTTGCGACCTTCTCAACCCTTCTCCTGATCTCGTCTTTTTTGAGCTTCATCACCTTTAGGGGGCTGGCTATATTGTCGAAAGCCGTTAAGTGAGGATATAACGCGAAGTCTTGGAACACCACTGCGACTTTTCTCTCGACAGGGCTGAGATCCGTAACGTCTCTGCCGTCAAAGAGCACTCTACCCTTATCAGGGGTCTCTAGTCCCGCGATTATCCTCATGACCATAGTCT
>CAZVJZ010000141.1:0-398 GCA_964627655.1 uncultured Candidatus Bathyarchaeia archaeon | reverse complement strand
AGTCTTCCCAGATCGCGGTGGGCCGAGTATGCAGTACAGTGACTTATCCGGTATCTCTAAAGTTACATCTTGGATTATGGAGGTTCCATTTATTGTCTTGCTCACATTTTCCACTTTTATCTCGGGCATTTTTCTCACCTGCCACTGAGGTAAAGCCTGATTATGTACCTCCTGAAGATTATCAAGATTATAAGCGGGGGTATCGATCCTATTACCCCCATTGCCGTGAACACGTTCCATAGGGTTCTCTGGCCTAACTTAAGCTGGGGCAGATGCGCTGTATATGTTACGACGTCGCCGCCAGCTATCTTTAACGCGAAGAGGAATTCGTTCCATAGGAATAGCCAGACAAGCGCTACGGTTGCTGCCAATCCGGCTCCGAGTAGGGGGATTACTAT
>CAZVJZ010000140.1:0-2551 GCA_964627655.1 uncultured Candidatus Bathyarchaeia archaeon | reverse complement strand
GCAAAAGGTGTATCCACCGTCCCTGTTCTGTCGGTTAAGCACATAGTCGGCTACAGACTCTAGGTCTATTAGCCTCTCGACCTCCGATAGCGAAAGGATTGTCCCACCTCCTATTTTTATCGTAGAAGCCATCAGCCTGGAGAAGCCAGGCGGTTAAAGGTGGGCCTCATCACCTTTTTATTTCCTATCCAGAATTAGAGGGGATCTTTTAAACTTTTCCTTGGAGAGTGAAGACCGAAAACACTTTAACCTCCGTCTACCTACTCTTTCTCTGGTGGTTTACTTGTCGGAGAAGAGACTCATGGAATTCCTTGAAAGCGGTGGGGACTGGGAGAGGATGAAGACCACTATCCCAGGGGTTTTCGTCTTGAAGCTCCCCTCCTATAAGTCTTCGCCGGCCAGACTTGTGGTCGAACTAAACCCTGTGGACGATAGGGGGAAGCCGAAGAAGAGGCGTGGTTTAATCTTAAGGTCTACTAAGGAGCTTGAAGAGTTTAGGAAGATGTTTCGATATGAGAAGCTGCTGAAGCTGCTCGAGATGCTCGACTCGATCAACAGTAAAGTGGAGGAGGAGTCTGGGGAAAAGGAGGAAGTTATAGAGCTTTAACGCTCTTTTTTGGATATCTCCTCTAGAGGGAGTATCTGTTGGGGTTCATGTACGACTAAACCTTGAGCTAAACGCCTCAGGGTCGGAAGGATCTTCAGGAAGATTGCTCTATCGATCACAGTATTTATGGCGTACCACTCGCCGTTAGACAGCGGACTAACGGTCGGTTTCTTTAATGCCGGGAGGTTCTCTAAGAGTTTGTTTAAGTTCTCTCTGCTCACGTTGACGAAGATGTGGATCTTCTTTCTACCCTCCACCACACCCCTCAAGAGGGCGAGTATATCGTAGATCTTATCGTGCTTCCTCGGGTCCCTCAAAGACTCCCTGTTAGCGATCAGAACGGCAGAGGACTCGAGTACCACGTCTATCACCTTCAGGTTGTTCTGTTCCAGAGTGGTGCCTGTCTCTGTGAGGTCTACTATGGCGTCGGCGTCTTCAGGGGGCTTAGCCTCTGTCGCTCCAAACGACAGGTAAATCATAACTTTAGGGTTGTTTCCCTCCATCCACCATGGAGTGACGACCGTCGGGTCTGCGTCGCCGAAAACTTCACGGTAAACCTCGTTCGCCTTGATATACCTTTTAGTTAGATTCAGGTACTCGGTGGATATCCTGACAGTCTTCCCCTTAGACAGAAACTCCTTTAGCAAGCTCGATAGGGAATCGATATCGTTCCAACTCTTCGGGACTGCTAGTACGAGCTTGACGTTCCCGTACTCCAAGTCTTGAAGTATCTCGACGTCTGCCTGAGTTTCTTCGACCCAATCTCTACCTGTTATCCCTAAGTCGTGTAGACCGTAGGCGACGGACACCGGGATCTCTTGAGGCCTCAGAATCTTAAGCTCGATCTCGTTGTCGTTTATCGTCGGCCTATAGGAGCGCTCTTGCCCCCTGATCACGTATCCCGCCTGCTCGAAGAGCTCAAAGGTCTCCCTCTCAAGCGAACCTTTAGGCAGGGTTAACCTAACGACCAACCTAACCACTACACCGGCTATCCTCTAAAACATAAGATAGTGAGAATTATATATTTTCTATATTCGAAGCCTTTAAGAGCCGGGAATCACGCCGATTACTAAGGGTCTTTCATGAATAAACCTATGATCGGATCTTCACACCCTCATTTCGACTAGACGACATATAGAACGAAAATTCTTTAAATTCTCGATCACCTACAGATCTAAGATGAGCGTTTCCTTAGAAGCCTCGGTAGCTCAGCGGTGGAGCAACGGCCTTGTATCGAAGGCTGGAGAGCCGTGGGTCGCGGGTTCAAATCCCGCCCGAGGCTCCAACATTTCCATTCATGAACTCCTTTCTAATGCCCCTTAAACAAAAAAGTTCTTAACGATTATGAATTATCGTGCGACGAGAGAGTGTTAAAGAATGAGTTTTATAGAGAAATTTAATTATCCTAAGGCTCGGTATCGCAGGTAATCCTGATCAAAGTTTTGAGTACCAGCGTGTTTTAATGCTTTCTATCTTTTTGAAGTGAAGGGTCATCCGAGACAACTGGGCATCTGTGCATCTGGGCTACTGTGGCGATTATGCTGTCGGCCATAGGTATCCTACATTTGGCTCTCAGCTCCGCACTTCTAATTGCAGTCTCATAGTCTAAGTCTATGACTTGGAAGTCTCTGCGTATGGTTTCGCTTCTAAGTCTAGCGACTTCTCTTCCTTCTCCAAATCGATGCGGTAAACCTCATGAATAGTTACGACGGAGACTATTCTTTCTTTGACTGATCTAAGGTCTTCTTTAAGATTCTCTAAAAATTTGGAGTCTTCTGAATAAAAAGTATTCCACGAAGAATCTAGTGTCGTAGATACTCCTTTTAAGAGTCTTACACCTTCCTTTTTTCGGCGAAAAACCTGTTTTTCCAGGGTATCTTTTTTTACTTCTTTTTGTTTATTAATTTATGGTGAAGCTGCTTGAGCAGGGAGTTCTATGAGTTA
>CAZVJZ010000139.1:367-2603 GCA_964627655.1 uncultured Candidatus Bathyarchaeia archaeon | reverse complement strand
TCGTAACACTCCTCCTCGCAGAGGGAAAATGATTTTTGAGCATTCAGTTAACTAGTATCTTCGGGTGTGCAAGCATAGGAGTCTACACCCTAGCCACAGACGAGATCGTTATAATACCATCTTCTATCTCAGAAAGGAAAGCTGAGCGGTTTGGGCGATGGCTGAACGCCAAAGTCATCCATACGGACGTAGGGTCGTCCTCTCTCGTCGGAGTCCTAGCATGCGCAAACTCTAACGGCATAGTCCTTCCACACATAGTCAGGGATGAAGAAATAAAGGCTATACGCCAAGTTTGGGATGGAAACATAGCAGTCATGGAAACTTCCTACACCGCCTATGGAAATATGATATTAGCCAATGATCACGGTGCCATAATAGATCCCTCGATCCAAGATAAAGAAAGGAAAGCCATAGAGGATGTTCTAAACGTCGAGGTGGTGGAGGGTAGGATAGCCAACCTACCTTATGTCGGCTCGCTGGCAGTCGCCACGAATAAAGGCGTGCTAGCTCATCCCATGATAAGTGAAGAAGAGAAACAAGTCATCGAAGATCTACTTAAAGTAAAGGTCACGGTAGGCACGGTAAACCGTGGAGTCCCCTATGTGGCTACAGGTCTACTGTGCAATGAGAAAGCTGCGGTGGTAGGATTTTTAACTACGGGTCCAGAACTATTTATTATAGGACAAGCTCTAGGAGTAGCCGAGGAAGATGAGTGAGGTTAAAGTGTTTAAAGTGACAGGAAAGATCTTTAAACCGAACTTTAAAACAAACTTTCAAAAAGAGGTTAGAGCTTTAAAAGTCGAGCATGCAGTCGAAGAGGTCTATAAGGAGCTGGGAAGTAAACATAGGGTGAAGAGGTGTCACATAAAGATAACCAGTGTAGAGGAAGTAAAGCCAGAAGAGATCGAGGATCCCGTTATAAAAAGACTTACGCTGGAGGATGTTTCCTACGTCAAGTGAAGAGGACTTCAGGAGACTTTCACTAGAAATAAGATTGCTGGAGAATACAGCGCAAGTTTTACAGTCTAGGATAAACTTCGTCAACGCTGCTTTAGCAGACTTAAGAATGGCTAGGATGAGTCTGGAAGGACTCTCGAAAGAGAAGAAGGGGGCGGAACTTATGGTGCCTATAGGCGGAGGATCCTTCATAAAGGTTAGATTGGAGGACCCAAACACGGTTATAGCTGGAGCGGGGGCAGGTGTTTCCGTCGAGAAGACTTTACCAGAAGCCTTAAACAGCATAAAAACTAGAATAGAAGAACTTGAAAAGATGAATGAAACTTTAAACCAAAGGTTAAGTCAAGTCGTTCAGAGAATAAACGAGGGTAGAACTAGGTTACAGAAGATCGCTGAGGAGTTATCCGGGAAATAGAGAAGAGGTGCCGTCTTGTTCGAGAAGCTCAGAGAAGGACTAAATAGGTTCGTCGAAACACTATCCAAGACGGAACTAAGAATAGAGAACGTTAAACCTGTAATCGAAGATTTAAAGTTTAGCCTCATAGAGAGCGACGTGGCTTTACCCGTAGCAGAGAACATATGCTCAGAGATAGCCGAGCAAATTCATGGAATGAAAGTAGGGAGATTCGAGGATAAACATAGACTAATCAAGAGTAAACTTAGAGAGATAATACTAAAGATACTGAACACCGGGAGCGATATAGACCTTGTCTCCACTATTAAAGAGAAGAACTCAACGGGAGAACCCTTTACGATAGTCTTCCTTGGAATAAACGGAACCGGGAAGACTACCTCTATAGCAAAGATGGCGTATCTACTGAAAAAGCGCGGATTTACCGTCGTGATGGCGTGCAGCGATACGTTCAGAGCAGGAGCGATCGAGCAGATAGAGGAACACGCTAAGAGACTTAAGCTGCGCATCATAAAGCATAAGTATGGTTCGGATCCAGCGGCCGTAGCCTTTGACACCTTATCCTACGCTAGGGCCAAAGGAATAAATACCGTCCTCATAGACACGGCTGGAAGAATGCAGACGGATAAAAACCTAATGGACGAACTCAACAAGATAGTCCGTACGGTCGAGCCTGACTTCAGAATGCTTGTAGTCGATGCTCTTACGGGCAACGATGCAGTGAGTCAAGCCGAAGAATTCGACCGTAAAGTCGGGGTAGACGGGTTCATACTCACTAAAGTAGACGCTGACGTTAAAGGCGGGGCTGCCCTGAGCATAGTATATACGACAGGAAAACCTATCCTATACATAGGCACAGGCCAGAGA
>CAZVJZ010000139.1:0-357 GCA_964627655.1 uncultured Candidatus Bathyarchaeia archaeon | reverse complement strand
AAGCTGGGGTCAACATAGCCGATAAGGTGATCAGCCTATACGACTTTAAACCCTCTGAAGAACTGTTCCACGGGAATCCGGTCTACGTTAGGAAGATAGACTCGAACGAATTTAAGCTCATATGGATCGAAGACGAACCGATAAACGCACAGTATATAGATAGATTCTTCAAACCTGAACTCGTGGTATTCCTTTCGAGGCATAGCAGTAGAAGCGGAATCCCCACGCTCTCTGTGCATACGCCCGGAAACTTTAGAGAAGCTAGTTTAGGGGGATTACCGGGTAAACTTTCGATCTCGCCTGCAAACGCTATGAGAAACGCCTTAGTCCAGATGGCTAAGGGGAGAGAGGAGTATG
>CAZVJZ010000138.1:0-2663 GCA_964627655.1 uncultured Candidatus Bathyarchaeia archaeon | reverse complement strand
GGACGTCGCCCTTACGAGGCGAAGGTCGCAGGTTCGAATCCTGCCCGGCCCACCATCCTCCAAGTTTTCTTGGTTTAAGGTTTTTAAGAGTCGGTCTTCAAGTTTTAGCCAGACTTGTCGCAAACATGAAAAACTTTCTTCAAAACCCTTTTTATCTCTAATCCTCCTTTTCTTACATCTGTTTTTCTCTGAGATCTTTTTAGCGTCCCCTTTTCAAACGATCTTCAGAGATGCGTAGGTTCCGTTTATCCTAGAAACCTTAGAGACTTCGAGCCAAGTTTAAATCTGTGTATTTTCTATGTATAGATAGTTGTAGATATGGGTTACAGGACGATCAGCCTCTCCGACGAAGCCTACAGGCTGCTGGCCTCCATGAAGAGAGAGGGGAATCGTTCACGGACGTGATAGTCAGGCTATGCTCCAAAACCCCAAAGAAGCCTCTAGCAAGCTTTGCTGGAGCTTGGGTTATGAGCGACGAGGAGGAAAAAGAAGTCTTCGGCGAAATCTCGGAGCTGTGGAAGAAATATGAAGAAAGTCTGCTTAGACACTGATTTCTTAGTAGCGTTATTGAGAGGTCGTTCGGAAGCCGTTAAGAAAGCTGAGGAATAGGATTTAATCAAGGCAGAAACATCCACGACATCGATGAACGCTTTCGAAACCTATTTAGGCGCTTTTAGGTCGAGGATGGTCGAGAGAAACGTTAAGCAAGCCGACGACCTGCTTAACTCGATAAAGATCCTCGAGTTAACCCTAGAGACCTCGAGAAAAGCTAGCGAGATCCTCTCAAGACTTATCCGCAAAGGAGAACCGATCGACCTAAGAGACGCCATAATAGCAGGAATAGCCCTGACCAACGGATACACCTTAATCACAAGGAACACGGAGTATTTCAAAAAGATCACAGGGCTAAGCATCGAAACATGGTAAGCATAAACTTCGAGTTCGATCTTCCACCTCTAGGTTAATCTTTTGGGATATCGATTCGAACTTAAACCTAGAAAGACGACCCCTAAGCCCTACTCAGAAGGCTTTACATGTTTCAGGTCCTCCTTTAACGATATCTTAGTCTAGGTTTATATACTCCGCAAGATCGGCTGAAGTTTCCTCAGTTTAAGCTTGGATTTTCTGAAGGATTTTCGGTAGGGACTTGTCTTCTCTGAATGGTTTCTCAACCTTAATTCAAAGGTTTATATAGCACGGTTCTCGGCGGATCAGAATTTTTAACCTTTATTCAGCGTCTCCGACTTGAAGCGTGTTTAAGGGTTGTTTATCGATTTCTGGCTATAGTACGTCTTCCAGTTTTCTTAGCGTCTCCTCGAAGGCTGAAGGATTTACGGTCTTTATGGATTTCCCGGGTATTCCGATCCATCGGGTTTGAACGCCCCGTTCTTCAAGCGTCTTCTTGAGTTCCTCCATGAAGACCCCCATCCCCTCGACGAAGACTACATCCTCCGGGAACCTGCCTTTCTTGGCGGGGTCCCTCCATCTACCGACATAGCCTATTCCGCATGTCGGGCTTCCCTCAGCCCCTATAACGGCCGTTATCTCGTATCCCCTCTTAGTGAACCATAGCAGCCTCTTCACGACAGACTCCGCGAGTTTCCTGTAGCTCCCCCTAACCTTAGGGTTGTCGTAAGGCTCCTTGGGAAGAGGCTTCCTAAAGATACCGAAGACCTCCATTCTCAGGGCATGGGATCTGGAAGATTCCCACACCCTTCTTCACCAGTAGGCTTACGACTTCCTCCTCGAGACCGGGATAGATCGCCAAACAGTCCTCGAGAGAGTGAACGTTCAGGATGCAGTGAGAGACGACCACTATCCTCCCGCTTCTCCTATCATCCATCCTCTACATCCCCAAACGTGAGATACCTAAAGATGAGACGTCAAGCCGTCTGAAGCAAACGTTATAAAATATCCTTACGAGGGTCCTCTTTAATAAATCGTTTTGCGGTCAAGTGACATCGTTACCTCGATGATTCAGAGAACGGTTCCGGGTTTTTCCTTGAGTGCCAGTTACTCTTGAAGTAGGTCTTTAGGCTAGAATCTTATAAGTCTCTCTAACGTCCAATAAGGCGTCTGGGCGATATGTAAGATTCTTTCTATGCCGAGATTCAGGTACAGAGAAACCTTTTATTTCTATGTCGCCCGTGATCTAAGTTGGATGAAGACTAGAACTCTAACAGCCTTAGCCGTAACACTCCTAATTCTCGCTGCTATAGGAGGAGCATTCTATCATCTGACACCTCCTACTCCTAAGCTTACCGCGTCACCTAAACCCACAGCTACTCGCATGGCTACACCGACGCCTACTTACACTCCTACACCTAAACCAACGACGATCCCCACTCCAAAGCCTACATCGACCTTGCCTTCCACCCCTACTCCAACACCGACCCCGACTTATACTCCAAAACCCACGTCTACTCCGACACCTACAGTTGCACCTCCACCAACCTCTAAGCCTACAGGGACTCACGTAAACTGCATGGTCTACTTCACTCCGAACGGTCAAGTCTTAAGCCGTTTGATAGGGCTTATAGACGAAGCCCAAAGGTATGTTTACGCCGCCTTCTATGACCTAGAGCTAGAGGATATAGCTGAAGCTTTGATAGACGCTAAGGCTCGTGGAGTAGACGTTAAGGTGGTGGTCGACAGCGACAACA
>CAZVJZ010000137.1:0-2688 GCA_964627655.1 uncultured Candidatus Bathyarchaeia archaeon | reverse complement strand
CCTACGCCAACAGGTCCTAAGCCTGTCTCCTTTGACCTGACTCGGACACCCCCGCATAGGTCTATTCGGAGGTTTTGGAGGCGATTATTATTTTAATGTGAAGAACAGGAAAATAAGGATTTAGTTATGCTACATGGAGCCGCTTTTTAAGGCTCATCGCTGGAGAAAAAATTTAAAACTTTATATTTCTTGATATGTCACAAAATATTATTGGTGTACTATGAAGATTGAAGATGGTGAGGAGATGAGATCTCTAGTCGAGTATTCCTCGTGTCTAGAGTTGAAGCGTGAATACGCTGAGGACTTGAGGGACTTAGCCGAGAAGGTGTCTGACGAGGGGATAGAGGACTTCTTATACAGGGTGTTTAAGGCTCTAGCGGACAAGACTAGGATAAGGATGCTTAAACTACTCAAGGGGCGAGAGCTAAGCGTCTGCGAGATAATGATCGCTCTTCAACTCACCCAGCCGACGACTTCACACCACCTAGGAATACTTGAAGGCGCTAAACTCGTGAAGAAGAGGAAGGAGGGTAAATGGAGCTTCTATAGCCTAACAAGCCCGAGGGTAGTCGACCTTATAGAGGAGCTATCTGCATCGTTGAAATGAAATATTAGGTGTCTAAGGAGAATCTTGTAATTATGGTTTAACATTTAAGGATTCAGAGCTATAGGATCTCGACTACTTTCTCTCTAGACTTGAAGCCTGAAACTATCTTCACATGTGAAGATGGAACCTTAAAATGTCTCGCCAGCTTCTTGACTAGCTCAGCGTTGGCTTTCCCCCTCTCCGGTTTCGACCTTAAACCTACATATATATGGTTTCCCTCGATCCTCAAGAACTCCTTATGAAAAGTAACCGACACCTTAAACTTCATCTAGGACACCAGACCTAAGCCAAGAGTATAGGAAATCAACCATTATAGGTTGGAGTGCGTAAACCTTAGTTGCCATTCCCTGAGTTCTAGACAGGTACATACTCGTCCAGTGTATAGGCGGTACCTTTTACATGAATCGAAGATCGTCTTCATGGAGAATCTTCTTTCATCGAGGCTAATAAAGATAATTTTTCCCATCGATTCAGGGTCTAGACGGGTCTTCCTTTCAGGAATGTGGCAGCTAACTCTCTAGCCGAAACCTCCTCGTAGCTACGCTCTTTCTTCAAGTTCCAGTCGAAGGTTTCGATGAGCGATCTAAGTTGACCGTTCAGCTTCTTCAGTTTAGCTAGCTGAACATCGAGTAGAGACCTCCCGGTTTCACCTTTAAGTTGTTTGAGAAGGAGGTTTAGATGCTTCAGACATAGAATAGAGGAGCTTCTCTCGTATAGGCTTAACAGTTCTCCCTCCTCGATCCACTTGGCGAGAGACTTAACGTTCGCCTCTTCAGCCTCCTTAAGGTAACCGCATAGTATACAGTCTGCCCCCCAGGAGCTCTCGGAGAACCCGCTCTCGACTATCTTTTTTAGCTGTCTTTCCAGTACGTCTTGAATTATCAGGGAGTCTCCTAAAACGCTGATCGACATATGCCTATCCGTGTACTCCAGTATATCCCATAGATGCCTCGTACAGAAGCCTCTACTCACGATCTTCTTTCGCATATAATCGTCGTTTACATGCTCGTAGAGTAAGCTTTCGATCCAATTCTCCTTCTCGCCAGCTAAAATAAGGCAGACAGGACAACTCTTCTTCCTCAGCGCCTCCTTCATGAGGACATACGTTATGTCCTTACCGCTCTTCGACCCCGAACCCCTCAAGGTGTACGCCTACCTAACGGTTTTAGGTAGGCGTCATCAGCCAGCCTTAGACGGCGGCGGTTCGGGTTCGAGAACCCAGGCGGACGCCATCGCCCACTAAACTAGGTTCAAAGTCCCTTTATAAACTTTCGATTAGGACCTTTATGCTCGATAGGGCTTGGTAGGTCGATTCGAAGTCGGAGATACCTAGGAAGATAGACCTGCGGAAGCCTCCGTTCGGGTTCTGAAACTTTCTTATGAGGTTTAAAGTTTCCCTCGGATACCTGCATTTTTCACCTAAGAGGCTAAGGGCGTTTAACCCGAAGTATGTGTCTTCCATAACGAGGTATGTGGGCGACAGGCTTGGAGAGCCCACGAAACCTCCCGACGGCACTTCACATCTTCTCAGCCAGTTCAACGTGTCCTTAAAGCCCTTTATCCTATACCCTAACATGGAGAGCGTCTTTAGAGAGTAGTAAGTGGACGCAAGCTTGGAGTATCCTGCCTTTCCGAAGCTCCCATCGAAGTTTCGCAGACGCAACACCTCACTGGCCACCTTACCTGAATCGAAGGGCACGTCAGACATCTCCAGCATCTCCACGATGAATCCGGCAACTTCTATCTCTGAGGATACGTCGGCATAGACTCTAGCTTCCTCTAATCTTGCAAGAGAATTTTCGAGTGAACTCAGAAGGTACTCTTCAGGCACCTCTAACCTGAAGCCTAGGCGATGAAGCGTTTTGAAGGCGTAGTAGGCGATCTTGATCGAGTCAAATCTTCCATCGCCTCTCTGAAGACCACGTAAAAAGGAGGCCGTTTTCTCTACGTTTCTAGGTTCGATGCCTATTAAGTTCATTATCTCTATAGCATAGAAGGTGTCTTGAGCCGAGGATTCAGCTCCTCGGCAAAAGGTGTATCCACCGTCCCTGTTCTGTCGGTTAAGCACATAGTCGGCTACA
>CAZVJZ010000136.1:261-2757 GCA_964627655.1 uncultured Candidatus Bathyarchaeia archaeon | reverse complement strand
CTCTATGACACCTTGGCTCAAGGACTATTCGGAGCTAAGCAATCAAGATTCAAGCCCCACTACAAGATATTAAGTACTGTAGCAACAATAACGCATCCAAACCCGTACAATACCTTAGCGGGGCATAGTAAGGACTATATAGTTGAAGTAGCTACAAGCATACTTAAGTTCAAGGAATTAACAGGTAGTGAAGCGCTCCTAGGCTACTACATCAAGGAGGACATACCTAAACCTAAGGAAAGGGTAGGTAGAGAATTCACTAGCCTTGAAGAACTATTCAAGTGGCTACTAGACGAAGTACTAAAGTTATCAAATCTTAGGTAGGGTCGCGACCTAATGCTGAAGGGATTAGTAGTTGACGGAATCTTCAGCTGGGGCTACAGCATCAGGGCTGCGTACACGTCCGCCGCATCGCAGTCATATCCACTACCACCACCAACAACGTTAGTAGGTGCCCTAGCAGCAGCATACGCGAGAATCAAGAAGTTACCAGAAGTAAGCGTAAGGAATAACGAAATATACAGCAGGGTCGCCGACATATTAAGCGACGTATTATGGGCAACAATAAGAATCCCTAAGTACGCGATAATGCACTCAGACTTGAGCAGGCTAGCTAGAGCACACTACCTAAGAGCCACGCACAGGAGAGATGCAAGTAAGTGGTTCGGAGTCTCATCGCTAGGTAAGGTCTACTCAAACTCACCATTCAGGATAACCTACATTGTGAGGCAAGACACTAAACTACCGCTTGAAGTACTCGGTAGATGCATAATTAGCTTAGGTAGTAAGGAAGGGTTAGTCCACATCAAGGACGTACGGGTAGTTAAGGCAGAGGTAATTAAGGAGAGGCACGATATTAAAACACCATACTACACCCTAAGGAAGCTAATCATAGACTACGATGAAGGTACGGGAACAATAGTTAAGATGCCCCCGTACCCACCACCACAGAGCTACTATAGAGTTAGGAATGTCTCAGGAATAACTAGAGTTCACGATGACTACGTAGCACCCCTCATGGAGGGACCCGTACTTACTGGCAGGAACATACGCGTCCTAGAGGTCTCAGAGAACGCCTTAGTCCTTAAGCTAGTCGTAAACAATGATGTAGAGTACATTATTGCCCCTAGGTGATGACTATGAGCTACACCGTCCGCATAGAACTCCCACCACGTAACTACTTCCTTCACCATTTAATGAAGACCTCCCTATCAGTCATTGCATCATACACTAACGTTAACCCGGACTTCAGACTTCATGAAGGATTCATCATGTTTAAAAACGTAGTACCCGATGCTTTTGCCCGAGGTCTAGGCAATCTCATAGAAGATATTAAGAATGACGTATACGGAATGAGGGTCTGGCTACCTAGAGGTGATGCTGTAAGACTAAAAAGCAAGAGGGGTGGCTACGTTGGGGAGGTACTTGATAACTGTGTTAGTAAGGTAGCTGTTGATGTAGACTGCATATTGTCTAACTACGTTAACTGGTTTTCGAAGAACCCCATGAAAGCTCTAGATGAACTAAATAGGGCGCTAAATACGTTTAGGGATGGGTACCTCAACGACCCAGGTACGTTCTCAGCTCTAGGCTCATTCCTACCAGAGTTTGTTGAAGGACTAAGAATATTTGGTGCTACTGAAGGAGCGCAAAGTTCAGTAAAACCAAATACTGCATTATTTAGGAATATTAAGGTAGGAGTACACACGGTCTTCCTAGGTCTTCTAGGGCTAAGGATTTCCAGGGTATTCTATGATCGGCAGAGGTTATATGCTGTACACCTAATGCCTTCAGATGAGGCAATAGGGGAGTACTCGAGAAAAGTAGGCTTAAGCTCCTTTACAGGTAGGGAAGGTACATACACGAAGATGCTGAGGGCTTTAAGGAGGTTAAGGAACTTAGCATCAGATATCACATTGTTAACGCTTATATCGATAATGCAGGGGGTCGAAGGCGAGGTCGAGGTCTTCGAGTTAATAGCGGGAGCTAATAGATGGGAAATACTTACCTACGGTGTTAGAGCACTTCAACCACTACCAAAGCTCGTAGATGAACTAAAGAGGTTAGGCGATAGGGGAAATATTACGTTAAAGAAGCTTCACTCATTAATTATTAATGCACTAAATAATGATATGACCGATGTAGTTGAGGCTGTAATTAGGTCGATATACCAGGGACTTACGGGCGTAGTAAGTATTGGTGAAGCATGCTACAACATCTCGAGAGTTACGTATGCTAATGATGATGAGGACAGACATAGGATTGCGGATCTAGCACCAATAGATGTATACACACTATGCGAAGCCATGGCTAACGTAATAAGGAGTTAAATTCGGTACTATCCTAGACCTAAAGTGGTTTAGTATGGGCTTACTAGCTAATGTGTTCAAGGGCGTAGCTACGGCTAAGGTAAAGTCAACTAGTACTTTTTATGAATTACTTGATGTACTTGATGAGCTGCTAGTGAAGCCAATTACTGAGAGGCCTACCAAGTGC
>CAZVJZ010000136.1:0-251 GCA_964627655.1 uncultured Candidatus Bathyarchaeia archaeon | reverse complement strand
TATTATTGCTGAACCTACCCACGGGTTACGGGAAGACCAGGATATCCATAGTCATGGGTAAGGCAACTAGTGATGGACTTACTGATTCCTTCCTTAGGGTAATTCACGTAATACCTACTAGGAACTTAGCTGATGATATCCTGAGGCATGCTAGGGAGCTAGGTATTAATGCTTCGGTACAGTACATGTTCGCTGATCCATCCCTTAAGACACCGTACTTCCTAGCCCCATTCCTAGTTACTACCCTAGAC
>CAZVJZ010000135.1:0-2792 GCA_964627655.1 uncultured Candidatus Bathyarchaeia archaeon | reverse complement strand
ATGTAGCTACCCTCCCTTTACGTGGACTATCATTTTCTCTAACCGCCTTATGATTGTGGTAGAGAGTGCCGTCGCATTCCACTCCTAGCAGGTATCTGCCATCCTTTTTTATGCCGAGATCTATCCTGTACTTCCCGACCTGCGGAACTATCTTCACTCCGAGATCCGATAAGGCGTCTAAGAGACAGTAGTAGACTGATTCTTCAAAGGGAGATTCAAATTCACCGCCCTCCCCTCGATAATTCTACCTCCTCCCTCGGCATTCTCAGGAAGTCTCTGAGAATCCTGACGCCCTCCGAAGTTCCCTCTCCAACTCTAAAGTCTCCCGACTTCATAGACGATACAACTGTCATCCTCTCCCTCGCCCTTGAACGTCCTCTTTAAAGCCTTTGCGTCACCATGTGAATCATTAAACGAAAATAGCTTCAAAACCCCATTACCTCTACCTTATCCCTCTACAGATATTGTGTTAAAGGCTTAACAAAGGAGTTAGACTGTTTTTCATCATTTTAACCTCCCCCTCTTAAATGAGATGATGTTCTGACATCCGAACATATGATAACGTTAGGATGAGAGCTGCAATGTTTTGCCAGTGATAGCGATTCTTCTCGGCTATCACGGTCTCACCCAAATAGGAGCTTTTCAAAGAATAGCGGTATTGCCGTGACTAAATCCTTCTCAAAGCCATCATAGACGATAATTGGTTCAGAATGGCTATACGACTCGGGGAGTTCCCGCAACAACTTTTCAAGCCTAGAGCCCTCTATCACTGCTATGTTTCCTTGAATCCGAACTGCTTTCCAAACCTCATCGCTGAGAGCTGAAGTAATGATGAAAATCCCTCAGTCACATTTGTAGAGCGATAAAGCTCCGATAAACTTCCTAACATCTTTAGCGGTAACCTTACGGCTCTTAGAATACTGCTTACATTGAACCCCGACCTTTCTACCGTGTTCATCAAAACAAATTATGTCCAAACCCATACCGCCGGATTCTCCAACTCTCCTGACATCCTGAAACCCCATCTGCCTAAGCAAGTCGGCGCAGAAATGCTCAAAACCCTTTTAGGCTGAAGGAGCGGCATTAACATCGTCATACCTCCAAACTGAGGGAGATGCTTTCTCCAAACTTAAGGCCAGCATCAACATTACCACGCCTATAGGCTGAATGATTGCCGACGATGAGCTCCTTCCTCGAAACCTTCAACCTATCCACAATACCCATAATCCGACGCCCCAGCCTTAGGAAGACACCGCACACTAACCTTAAACAGACGAGACCGATTGAAATGAGACCAAATCAATCCAAACATGAAACGATGCCTCAAAGTGAGCGTGAAACAATCCGAAAATACCAGAAGAAAGAAAAAAGGGAGGAAGAGAAAAGGGGAGGGACATCACGGCCGCTCGTTGTACACTAGCTCGATTAAGTCCTCCAGTTTTTTCTTTTTCCTTTCTAATAGGAATATTTTCTTCTTAGCAGCCAACACTACATGGAATTTGCTGGTTATTCCAAGATTTCCATTCTTACTTATGTGAGATATTATTCCGTTTGCTTCTAGGCATTTCTTGCAAAGCTCCAGAATATGTTGCTTGGTATTACTAATCTCAATATTTACAGCGGGGTCGCCGAATTGATTTTTATTTAGCGAACACGAGCCTTCGCTGTCACTTATTCCTTGAACGAACCGCCAAGCTAAATCCTCAGAGAGACAAAGGAAACTTCCAAACCCTTCAGCAAATTCAGGTGAATTCCTTAATTTCATCAGCAACCAATATATGAGGATGTTATGGAAGCTCGCTACGTATAAGCCTGTGGTAGTGCAATAATATACCTTGTTGTGCAAGTTCATTTTACTCAGTATTTTTGACGCATAGTTTATACTATCTTTATCTATTGAAGGAAGTCTTAGGGTTTTCGACTTTTTTGTTTCATCGATAGGTCCTGAACCGTCTCCGAGCATTCTCCCAACAATATATTCAAAGTCTCCCCTAACGATTTTCCACCTATGTTTGATGTGTTTGCCTAATGGGTGTCTTCCTTTAGTTAACCACAACCATACCAATTCAGCGGTATAAGCTACACTTTTTTCTCGTAGGAGGCCTTGTTCATGTAAGCTTTTAGCGATTTCTGTGCAAGTAAGTTTATTCTTACCCATTATTGTAATGGTATAGGCTAACAGCTTCTCCTGTAAACCTCTTGGTAAGCTATCTAGTAAACATCGACAAAGAGCTTTTTTCTCAGCATAATTGTAGCCTATGAAATCAGCTTTAAATACATAGTCGGCTCTGAGAACCAACGCCTCAAATAACCCTTCTTTCGATAATATCGGCAATTCTAGAGTATGGTCAAATCCCTTAGCGGTTTTTCTATAACCCTTCATCATATTCACCTCCAAGGCTCATCGAAGATGTCTTGCTTTTCCCACCAGTCTACTGCCTCTTCTAGGATCTCGCATATCTCATGCTTCAACCTCTCCATCAGCGGCCTTCCAAGCCACCTCGCATAGTATCCGCAGAACTCGAAGACGTCCTCCCTGATCTTAGCGTAGTCCATAAGCTTAACCCTGAAATCAGTCTCCGGATCTGCTAGGAGATCGAAGAACCCGTCAACGCAGTCGATCAAATTCTTGAAGTCTTGAAGAGTTCCCGGCCCAACCTCGGCGAAGGCATCGGAATATCGTTGCTCCACATCCTTCAACAGCCTCCTGAAATCCGACCCTCCCCGAAAAACCGCTGGAGAAACAGGCTTCTCGAACATGTTTCCACCCCCTGGACCCGGCGCATTCAGCG
>CAZVJZ010000134.1:0-2817 GCA_964627655.1 uncultured Candidatus Bathyarchaeia archaeon | reverse complement strand
CGTTTATATAGATCCTCCTGATGTTCGATGAACGTTCCCTAACAGTCACGGTTTGGCTAATTAACAGCTAGAGCCGTGACACGCATCGTAACCAAACTTCTCTTTGACAAGAATTTCGGTAGAGGAGAAGCGGCTTGTATATCTCTCTGATCTTCCAGCTCAACTCGCTGTTTTTGGTTGCAGCCTCCTAACGGTCGCCGTGTGCTAAGCTTTCACCTCTCTCGACACCTCTACCTCAGCGTCCCAAAGTCTCCGCGAGAAAAGATCCCTATAAATGGCGGGCCCGCGGGGATTTGAACCCCGGATCTCCGGCTCTCTTCGGGGTATAGAAGGCCGACGCGCTTTATGGGTTTCTATCCATGCTGCGCCACGGGCCCTACTATCTAAAATTCCCTTTAGCTTAAATAAATAGTTTTAATGTTCTATGTATATGGCCGGTCTGAACGGTCTAGCTAGGTTAGCTCTCTTTTCTGGATCATAGATCGTGGGATCCTCTTCACTGTAGACTTTAACTTCTGCGTTGAGTTCGCGGGCTATGAAGTCTAAGTTCCTTTCGAGAAACTCTTTCTCTCTCTTCCAGTCGAACTTCGTCCTCCTCTCTTTATTTTCGGCTGGTGTCCTGTTCAGTTCGTCTACGGTCTTCTTAACGAAGTCTACTATCTCTCGGTCTAGTCTTCCAACCTCTTCTTTAGCAAGCTTTATCGCATTCGATACTTCCAGTTTACTTTCCAGAGCTTCTGTAAGTAGATTCATGTAGACCCTCCATTTCCAAGTAGAGGCCGTGTAGTAGGTTATCTTCCTCGGCGCTTTCTTCAAGACTTTAATTATGCTCTGCGCATCCTCTATGCAACTTATCAAGTAGGCTTCAAACTCCTCAGCCTCCTCGTCGACCAGGCTTTCGTCTGGGGTGGGCCAGCTAGCAGTCGAGACGAACCCCTCTCCGCCTAGAATCTCCCATAGCTCCTCACATATATGCGGGATGGCCGGTGCAAGCATCCTTATCTGAGCGTCTAGAACCCTCCTTATTACAGGTACAGCGTTTGGAGGTATGTCTTCAGTCCTCGTATCCGCTCTAATTCTATGTAGATACCATTGGAGATCCCTATCCATGAGGTATAAAGCTGTGTTTATCGCCCTTCTAACCATCAATTTGTCCATGGCTTCCGTCGCCTCGGCTATATGCCTCTGAAGCCTGCTTAGCATCCAGCGTCCCATATGGTCGACTTCTCCAGACTCCTCAGTCTTCATGTTAGCGACCTTACATACGAAACCATATAGTCTCTCCAGCCTCTCGCGCATAGACTTAGCCACCGAGAAGCTGAAGTCAACGTCCTGAAGGAGGTCTGCTGTTCCGAGAACCGTTAACCTCAATGGGTCGGCGCCGAACATGGAGATCCCCTTCACCAGCGGTATTATGTTGCCTAGGGATTTACTCATCTTCTGCCCTTCCATCAGCACGCTTCCGTTCACCACTATCTGCCTCGGCCATAGCTCCTTCGGGAAGATCGCCGTGTGGATGAATATCATGAACGTCAAGTGGTTTGGGACTAGGTCTCTCCCTGAATGTCTACTATCTAACGGGTAGAAGTAAGTGAACTCTTCACGCATCTTCCTTAATGCTTCCTCATCGATACCTGAGTCGACTGAAATTTCTTTAGCGTCCCCTTTACCGAGGAAGATGTAGTCGAAGACTGAAGACGTGAGATTTTCTGCCGAGATCTTATACTGCTTAATTATCTTAGCTATCGTGTAGTATGCCATATAGATAACGGAGTCTGAAAGCGACTCTATAATCCATCTCTCGTCCCAAGGAAGCTTTGTCCCGAGACCGGACCTTCTGGCACACGCTTTCTCATGGAGCCATTCGATCACGTTCCAGAATTCCTTACGCATCTCCGGCGGTAAGATCTCCATCCTCTCTATGCATTCACGGGCAAGGTTCTTCCACTCTGGTTTGCCGTAATCTATGAACCATTGGTCTTTGAAGATCTTGACGACCACTTTTGCTCCGCATCTACAGAAAACCGGTTTGTTGGCTAACTCATACATGACGTCTCCTAGACCCGAGTCTATGAGATCGCCTGTTATGCGTTCCCTCGCCTCTGCTACCGCTAAGCCAGAGTACTTGTCGGTGTTCTCCCTCATCTTGCCGAACTGATATTCATGCATGTAAAGGGTTCTGGTAGCCTTCTCTAGCTTAGGGTCGAGCTGGCTGGTTATTCCGAGTTTGGAAACGAGGTCTGCAGCAGGTATATCAGAATATCCCGAAACAGTAATTATCGAGATCGGTTTAATCGATTTAACTTCCTTCACGTTTAGCCCAAAACTTCTAACCTCGTCTTCTCTTCTCTTCAGGTCCTCCAAGGCTATGTAGTCGTAAGGTGCGTGTCCTGGAACAGACATCACCACCCCGGTTGCGTTATCTGGATCGACAAAGTTTGCTGGTAGAACTAAGATTTTCTTTCCGTTAATAGGGTTCTCTGCAAGCTTACCGATCAGAGAGTTTCCAGAAACTTTTTCGAGAACCTCTATCTTCCCCTTTATGTACTTGAGTTTATCGGCTGCCTGTGGGCTTATTATCCAATACTCTCCATCGACGGATACCTTCACGTATTCGACTTTAGGATTAACCCATATGTTTGTTACACCGAAAACTGTCTCCGGACGTAAGGTGGCTGTAGGTAAGAAGGCTTCCCCATCTTGAAGCTTAAACTTTATTACAATAAACCTCTCTATCTCTGGCTCTACGTCTCCCTTAGTGTCGTGTTGACCTACAGGGTTACCACATTGAGGGCACCAACCGACGGGATGGCTTCC
>CAZVJZ010000133.1:0-2862 GCA_964627655.1 uncultured Candidatus Bathyarchaeia archaeon | reverse complement strand
CGTAGCATATGTAGAGAAAGTCGTGGCCTCTCTCTAGCGCGCCAGATAATGCTTGGATTCCTATGTCGAACGTTCCACCGTCACCTGCAAACGCTATAATGTCTACATGCTCCTTCCAGATTCCTTTACGCCGCATAGCCTTATAGGCTGCCTCTATACCAGACGCGACCGCCGCCGCGTTCTCGAACGCTATGTGAACCCATGAGACCCCCCATGAGGTATAGGGGTATATCGTAGAGGCTACTTCAAGGCAGCCTGTAGCATTGACTACTACGGTTGGGCCTCTTAAAGCTTTCATGGTCATCCTCGCTATCGTTCCAGCGCCGCAGCCAGCGCAGAGCCTATGTCCAGAAGCGAACTTTTCTTCTACAGGTAGCTCTCTCAAGGTGACCATCCTACCTCACCCCCAGGAACTTTAAATGCTCTTTAACCTCTCCGGTTTTAGCCGCTTCTAAAGTCTCGTTAACTACGGCTTCTATGTCGAAAGGAGAGACGTCTCTCCCTCCCAGACCATAAACATAGTTCAAGACAGGGACTTCTAAGCCAGACTTGTATAGCGCCGACGTTACATCGCTGCCTAAAGGAGCGTAGGGTGCACCGAAACTGCAGGCGCGGTCCATGACTGCTAGAGCTTTAACGTCCTTTACGGCTTCTATTATCTCCTTCTCCGGGAACGGACGGTATATCCACGGTTTTAGAACGCCTACTCTAACCCCTTTTTCTCTTAGTCGTTTAGCTACATACCTAGCGGTGCCCGCTGTACTGCCGAGACACATTATTGCTATCTCGGCGTCCTCCATGCCGTAAGAGTGGAGGATGTCGTATTTACGTCCGCTAAGCTCCTCGTACTCAGAGAGAGCCTTCTTTATAACTTTAAACGAGTTTCTTAGGGAGTAGTCTTGCTGCACCTTGAATTCGAAGTAGTAGTTGGGTAGGGCGAGGGCGCCTACAGTAACCGGGTTATTAGGGTCTATGGTGTACTCTGGTTCTCTTGGAGGTAGGAAGCCCGCTACATCCTCATCTTCCAGCACCTTTACCCCCTCTATCGAATGCGATAGGATGAAACCGTCTAAGTTGACAGTAACCGGGAGGAGTACTTCTTTATCTTCGGCTATCTTGAAGGCTTGGATCGTCCAGTCGTAGGCTTCCTGCACGTTTTCTGCGTAGATCTGTATCCAGCCGCAGTCTCTGGAGCCCATCATGTCAGAGTGGTCTCCATGTATGTTTATCGGCGCCGAGAGGGCTCTGTTAACTACGCCCATAACTATCGGGCATCTTAAGCTAGAGGCGATGTATAAGATTTCATGCATCAACGCTAAACCTTGGCTTGCCGTTGCGGTGAATACTCGTGCGCCGGTGAGGCTTGCTCCTACACACGCAGACATAGCCGAATGCTCCGACTCTACACAGACGAACTCCGTGTCGACCTCACCGTTGAAGACGTATTCGCTGAACGCTTCGACTATAACGGTCTGCGGCGTAATCGGATATGCTGCTACGACGTCTACGTTACATTGCTTGACGGCGTAGGCTACAGCCTCGTCTCCGGTTAAACCTATGACCTTAACCATCTCACAGCCTCTCCATCGTTATAGCTTTTACGGGACACTCTGAAACGCAGATTCCACATCCCTTACAGTAATCCAAGTTTATCTCCACCCCGTCCTCCACCCTCTCTATCGCTCCGTCTGGACAGTAAATCCAGCATAGAAGGCATTTGGTGCATTTCTCATGGTCTATCTTCGGTCTAAAGGGGCCTCTCCAGTCGCCTGTCTTGTACTTAAGCGAGGATTTAGGTTCGAGTAGCAGTCCTGCTATAGGCAGTGTCTGCCAGAGCTGCTTTTTCTCACCCATCAGACCGTCAACTCCTCATAAGCTTTGTTTATAACGGCCACGTTTTTCTCTCCAACCTCACCTTTAAAGCGTTTTAAAGTGGCCTCTCTAACAGACCCTAGACTTACCAGGTTCGAAGCTCTTATCAAAGCACCGAGCATCGCCGTGTTATATATCGGTCTACCGAGAATGTCTAAGGCGATCTTCGTCGCGTCGATCGTGTAGACGTTAACCTTTTCTATCCTGAATTCCTGCTTTATCTCTTCAGGGCTTTTATCTGTATTGATGACTGCTGAGCCGTTCTCGACTAAACCGTCGAAAACGTTTACGGTTTTCAGTAGGGTCGGGTCTAGTACGACCACGTAGTGTGGATTGTAGATCTGACTGTGAACGTCTATCGGTTCATCGCTTATCCTTGTGAAACCTAGGATCGGTGCACCCAACCTTTCAGGTCCGAACTCTGGGAACGCTTGCGCGTACTTTCCGTCTATAAGCGCCGCGTCTGCTAGAAGTCTGCTTACGCTTACGACCCCTTGACCTCCACGCCCATGCCATCTAATCTCGATTAACATTTCCACTCCTTTCCTGCCTTTAAACTCAACTTTCTTAAGAAAAGAAACCGGTTTAACGTAATTAATCTTTCCCTTCATTTATGGAATTAAAATGTTTAAGTGGCTATTCCATCGATAATCGACGGAACCTTGTCTGTCAGGTCTAACTTAGAGCAGAAGTCGACGTCTCGGCCTAGACCTATGCTCTTTAAGTATGTTGCATGGTAACTGCTTTTAGCGATTTCTCCTATAGCTCTTCCGGCACCTTTCGACGCTAAGAATGCTGCGAATGCTGAGTCTGAAAGCTCGACTTCGGGGCCATACATCGATTCAGCTATCTTTCCTGCGCATAGGAAATCTTCCAGAGAGAAGGAACCACGTCTTCCTGAAGCAACCAAAGTTATCCCCTTCCCCTTAGACCGCGCAATGCGTAATGCTAGCTTACTGACTGCGCTAACGTTGATTAAGGCTCCTATGA
>CAZVJZ010000132.1:0-2954 GCA_964627655.1 uncultured Candidatus Bathyarchaeia archaeon | reverse complement strand
CTTGAGCCATGGCCGAGAAGCTGTCGATGACAAGCCTCTTAGCCTTAACCGCACGGATCTCGTCGAGGACGGCGTTCATGACGGCGGATACGCCCTTCTCCCTCACTGCTGTGAAGTCCAGTATCTTTAGCTTATTCTCCTCCACGAGTCTCCCCAAGTCTACGCCCAAGTGTGTTGAAAGGTTCTCGATCAAACTCTCCCTAGACTCCGCAAAGCTCACGTATACACCGGGTTCACCCACCCTACAACCCTCGACCAGAAAACGCATCGAGAAGACCGTTTTACCCGTACCCGGTCTTCCGGCCAGCAGGATGAGGCTTCCCTTTGGGAAGCCTCCCCCGATGACCTCGTCTAAACCCTCTATACCACTCTTAACCTTACGAACGCCCACTACGCCCTTTCACCTCAACCATAAATAGCTGACGTCTCAAAGCTTCTCATACCAACAATAAAAAATTTATGAAGTAGAAAAGAGTAAGCTCTTCCACAAGCTTTTTAATCTTGTTTCCTTACGTACTCCTTCGCAACTCTCTGAGATTCGAGGTTTTGCTGCTATATCGCTACCATGTTAGGGTTTCACGTAACCTTCATAAGCGCTCATGCACACTCGTGGTCTAAACATAAACTAGCTTCTCGAATATCTTTCTAGGAAAGGTTAACGTGGGAAAGTCTGAAAGTAGAGGGTTTTGGTGCGGCCGCCGGGATTTGAACCCGGGTCATCGGCTCGGGAGGCCGGTGTCCTAGACCAGGCTAGACTACGGCCGCTTAGGTCTCCCCAAGAATTGTAGGATGAATTGCTGTGGAAAAAGTTTTACGCTTCGTCTATAAACCTGCTTGGCGGAGGCACTTCCGGCGGTAGTCCACGCCTCTTCCTTATCTCGGCGATCACGTTCGCCGCTATGTTCTCTGGAACTTTCTCCCAGTGGTCGAAGGTGCTCTGCCAGAACGCATGTCCGGAGGTAGCAGACCTCATCTCGGCCGAGAGGCCGAATGTTTCAGATACCGGTATGTAGCCTGAGATCGTCGTTATAGGCCCTCTCTGAGAAGAAGCCGTAATCCTTCCTCTCTTACGTATGATAAGGCTTGTGACGCTCCCGACCCACTGAGAGGGCACGGAGACCGATATTCTGTAGATCGGTTCGAGCAGTATAGGCTTAGCCGTTAGGAAGGAGCCTAGCAGGGCCTTCCTTACGGCAGGCATCACCTGCGCGGGTCCTCGGTGGACAGGGTCCTCGTGTAGCTGAGCGTCCACCAGCTTAACCTTAACACCTCTTATAGGCTCCTCGCACAGTGGGCCAGCCTTACATGCCCACCTGAAGCCTGAGATTATCATCTCCTTAGCCTCCCTGAGATACTGTATGCCTTTCGTGACGTCTATCAGGATGTTCTTGTATTCGTCTATGGCCCAGACGTTTCTAGCCTCCTCGGCCGGCCATTTAGCCTCCCTGTACAGGACGTTAGCTATGTTCTTTCTTCCCATGTCCTCGCTTATCACGCCGTCCTCGATCATCTGGAGGACCTTCTCATCTAAGGGTTCGACTTGAAGCCAGAACCTGTTATGCTTGTTCGGGCTTTTACCCATAGCCACCACACCTTTATCGGAAACGCTCTCTCGGTAGACGACTATCGGCTTAGAGGTGACTATGTCCAACCCTTTCTCCATGATGAACTTGCATGCTATCTCGAGGTGCAGTTCACCCATCCCGCTGAGCAGGTATTCGCCTGTCTCCTTATTTATGGTGGTCACCAGGTTCGGGTCCTCGACGGCTAAGGTATGCATGAGGTCGACTAGGCGTGGAAGGTCTTTGGGGTGCTTCGGCTCTATAGCGATCGTCACTACAGGCTCAGAGACATACCTTATCCTCTCGAAGGGAACCATAGCATCCCTGTATTCCTCGCTGATCAAGGTCTCTCCGGCTCTGGCCAAGTCTAACCCGAGAAGAGCGGCTATGTTGCCAGCGTTTATCTCGTCGACCACCTCCCTGAAGGCGCCCATATACATCGAGACCTGCTGGATACGGTAGCCTTTCTTTGCGTTTATCAAGTAGACCCTCTGCCCCTCATTAACCTTGCCGGAGAAAAGCCTACCTGTAGCTACTAGACCTGCATGCGGGTCTACCTGAACCATCGTGAAGCACATGACCGTGGGGCCGTCGTCGTCGCAGTTGAGCATCGCTTGACCGATCTCGGAATTCAGGTCTCCCTTCCAGATCTTCGGAATCCTGTATCTCTGAGCTTGAATCGGGTTCGGCAGATGCTCCACGACCATGTCTAAGATGGCTTCATGTAGGGGGAGGTCTTTCTGTAGTTCGCTCCAGCGTCCCTCTTCATATGCCTTAACTATGTCGGCGAACTTGAAGGCCTTCCTCCTCGCTATGTCCACCGTGAAGCCCCATCGATGGAGGGCTGAGCCGAAGGCCACGTTACCTTTAGCAGCGTCTACCTTCCATTTCTCCCTCTGCTCCTTCTCGCCGTACAGCTCTATCAGGTTGTTGAAGTCGTTTATTATCCGGGCGAGCTTCTTCTGGATCTCGTCTAGGTTGAGTTTGAGTTCTCTGATGAGTCGGTCCACCTTATTTATGAAGAGAACAGGCTTAACCCTCTCTTGAAGGGCTTGACGAGTCACGGTTTCGGTCTGAACCATGACCTCCTCTACGGCGTCGACTACGACCACGGCGCCGTCTATAGCCCTCAGAGCCCTAGTCACTTTACCCGTAAAGTCCACGTGGCCAGGCGTATCTATCAGGTTTATGATGAAAGGTTTACCTTCAGATTCGTGTAGCAGAGAGATGTTGGCCGTCTTTATCGTTATACCCCTCTTCTGCTCCTCCTCTAGGTAGTCTAGCGCCCTAGCTTCGCCGGCTATCTTCGGAGAGAGTAGACCGGCTTCCGCTAGGAGAGAATCCGTCATAGTGGTTCTCGGGGGGATTAGAAACCCTAGATCCCTTTCCCGT
>CAZVJZ010000131.1:0-2977 GCA_964627655.1 uncultured Candidatus Bathyarchaeia archaeon | reverse complement strand
CCCTTAGACGCCTCTCTTAAATACTATACGGTCCAGAACCTCGCAGAGGGCGACAAAGGTTTCTTCTATGCTTAGGTTGCTGTTATCTATCACCACATGGAAGGGTGAGAAGTCGAAGCCTAGGTCTATACCGTAAAGCTCTTTATAGATCCTTCTGGTCGTCTCGTCCTTCTCTTTAAGGGAATTTAGGGCTTCATCCAGCGGGATCCTATTTCTCTTCGAAAGCCTCTCAGCCCTAACCTCCAGTGATGCATCTATCCAGATTTTAAACCCGAAGGCGAGGAGCCAAGGCATGGTCCAGCTATCTAGAACCACGTTTCCCTCCTCCGCCTTTCTAATCAACATTTGGTCGACCAGCCTGTCATACCTGAAGTTTCTCGACCGTTCCTTCAAGAAGCGCTTACCGTCGTCTGTTCCCCACCAGTCCTCTCCGCCGGGGGAGTATCCCATCTCCACCGCAACCTTCTTCAGCATCCCACCACCAGAATAGTAGTGGAGGCCGTATTTCTTCGCCAGCATCCTTGCAACTGTACTCTTTCCGGAAGCTGTTAAACCACTTATACAGACGACTACGCCGCGATTCTCCTCCTCTTTATGAGGCATGAAGATATCCCCGCTTCACTCTTCGTCTGTTTGGGGAGCAAGTTTTAAAGCTCTCTGAAGTAAGGTGCTGAACATGAAAGAGCAGATGATGTACCAGGTAGTTAGGCCTAAAGGCCCGAAGCCTGGCAGGTAAGCCACAGGGATCCTTCCATAAACGGGGATTAAGAAGAACTGCCAGACTATGAGGATCGGAACGAAGAAGAACATGCTCACCCTCATCGTATGCCAGAGAATCTTCTTCTGGAGGTTCATTATCCTAGCCTCCTTCTTCTTGAGCTTCGAGATAAGCTTCTTGTCCTGCTTTTTGACGGCCTCCCTATACTCGGAAGTCCACTTGGCTACCTCCTTTCTCCAAGCGTTGAGCTTCGAGGGGTTCGTTAGGAGCTTTTGCGTTCCAGATATAGCGAGGGAGAGAGCCATCGAGAAGACGAAGATGAATATCGTGGATCCGGGAGGAGTAAGCATCCATTCCGGTAAAGTCAAGTCGACCACCTTAGTTACGGTTTATCGGATTCAACTTATAGAATAGAAGGAAAATATAAATTAGTTTACCTTAAAAGCGAGCGTAGCGCCGGATACATCTCAGATATCTGCTCACGCATCAAAGCCTCATAATACTGGTAGAGAATGCTTACAGTAAGCAGAATACCCGTCCCTGTACCATAGACACCGAAGAAGTTAGATAGAGCAGCTATCAAGCCCACTATGATTCCTCCTAAAACGGCTACTGGTGGGATATATCTCTGGAGTAGAGTCTGCATAGGTCTGCGAGACCGCCTATATCCAGGGATCTGCATTCCCGCGTCCACAAGCTGCTTCGCAACGGTGCTTGGATCAAGCCCTCCAACCTGCAGCCAAGTTATGGAGAACACCGCGCAGAACGATAGCATCAGGGCCGCATAGACGGTTGCCCTTAATGGGTGGGCTGCAACGTCCGAGATGCTTCTTGGAGCAATAACGTAGTAAACCAGACCTCCGGACGGTATAATCTGCCCACGCTGACCGATCGTGAATTGCCCTAGGAGGTTGAGTAAGAAGTTACTGTTATCGCGGTTGAAGCGGGACCAGATAACCTGAGACCAGATATATATGTTAGCGAAGAACGAGGAGGCGAAGATTACAGGTAGGTTGGAGACGTAGAGAAGCCTGATCGGGTATCTGCCTCGGAAGCCTCTGTATCTAGCTGAGGAGATCGGTATCTCAACCCTAACGCCTTGACAATATATTACTATCATAAAAACGGCGGCAGTTGCGATTAAACCTATCAACGATGGCAGGTTACCAGCTCTTAAGATAACGCTTATTATCGGGTCGCCGTTCATCAACGTCTGAGCTAAAGCAGGGATGAACCCGTATAGTTTTCCGTCTCCGGCTGGGAGAGGAGCAAAGATCTCCCAGAACAGGTTTTGAGCCACCCCGGCTACTATGAAGAGGCTTATCCCGCTTCCAATCCCCCAGCCTTTCTGAATCAACTCGTCGAGCAATATTAGAATAGTTCCGGCTACAAACAACTCTGAGAATATTAGAATCGACGACCTTAGGTCTAGAGACCCGTAAGCCCCGCCTACAATGTAGGCTAAAGCTTGAATCCCTACGAAGATCAGGGAGAACGCCTTGTTGGCCGTTGTGAATAGCCCTCTATCTTCAGGGTTCGAGAAGTCGCACTCTATCATTCCGGCGCCTGCAAGGAGCTGAAGTATCAGGCCAGCTGTTACGATGGGCCCTATACCCAGCTCTAATAGAGTTCCTCTTCTCGAGGCGAAGATCACTCTCAGATACATGAAGGGATCTACGCCTCCTCTACCGATTCCGTAGAGTGGGATCTCGCCCATGATCAAGTATATAACAAGCGCTAGTGCGGTCCAGATCAGTTTTTCGTTTAAACCTACTTTACGTTCAGGCGGCTTCACTTCTGGCAGGAACCTTGCTATAGGCTCGAAGGCTTTGAGGAATCTTCCTGCCAAGGTGTCCACCACTTAAAATGGGGTTTACTCTGCTTTAATAATCTCTCCGCCAAGCGCCTCGATCTTTTTAGCGGCTAGCTCAGAGAAAGAAGACACTCTAACTAAGTAAGGCTTAGAGACTTTTCCTCTTCCTAGTAGTTTATCGTAACCTAAACTCTCTAGGTCGATGAATGCTTTCCCATCCTTCATCTCAAGTTTACCTTCTCTAGCCAGCTTCTCAGATAGAAACTCCAACTCCTCGAGGTTTATAACGTTCACCTCAAGCCCCTTAGATCTCGGGGAGACGAAACCCTTCTTCCCAAAGTAATCGGGTTCATACTTGATTATGTATGTCCATCCACCCTTATCGAAGCTATGCCGCCTCATGCCTTTAGTTCCACTTTTCCTATGCTGACCTACCCTACCATACC
>CAZVJZ010000130.1:0-2978 GCA_964627655.1 uncultured Candidatus Bathyarchaeia archaeon | reverse complement strand
GCGTCTATACCGTCTATGTCGTAGGAGGGATCCTTCTCTGCGTAGCCTCTCTCCTGAGCTTCCTTCAAAGACAACTCGAAGCTCGTGCCTTCAAAGAACATCTTCGAGAGTATATAATTCGTGGTTCCGTTCAGTATGCCTGAGATCCTGATTATTCTGTCTGCTTGAAGGCATTCTCTATAGAGTGAGAAGACGGGTAGAGCGGCGGCAACGGTCGCTTCATACATAAGAAAACAATCGTTGCTCTCGGCGAGTTCCATCAAGTTCCAGAACTCGAGGACAAGAGGTCCTTTATCCGCCGTAACTACATCTACGCCGTTCTTTAAGGCGGTCTTTATATAGGTTAATCCGGGCTCCCCTGTCTCTATGTTTGTGGGGGTAGCTACTACCATTATGTCTACGGCCCCGTCTTCGAGAAGATCTTTCACCGAAGCCCTGAACTCGAATCCCTTCCCATACTGAGAGGCCTTCTCCAGTCTACTTAACTTCCCGATGTCTAAGCCGCTGCTCGAGTATAGTACGCCTTGACTGGTAGCTATGCCTACGACTTTAAAGTTTTTATCGGCTCTCTTAAGTAGAGCGATCTTCTCGTTCACCGCTCGTATGAAGTTCCTACCTATGAAACCGAAACCGACTAGCAGTAACCTCATATGCTGTCACACCGGAGTTATTATCAAGGCTTTCTCTTTCTCGATCAGTTCGTCTAGAACGTTACGGAACTCTTTAACCTCCTCTTTAGGGATCTCGACATGGAGTTTCATACATGGTTTTTCAGAGGAGGGGTTAGAGAGCTCCACGTCTATTATCCTTATGCCTTTCTTTCCCGCTATCTTGTCGAGGTCGAAGTGCCCGATGACGATTATCGTTAGGTCCTCTTTCGCTACGACCTCCTCCGACTTAATGATCGATATGTCCAGGCTCTCCAGTTCTTTTTTCGTCTCTAGAAAGCTTTCCTTCGATGGGAAATCCGCTATCAGGCTAACCGAAGCGTATCCGCCTGAAACCTTGTTTCTGTCGTGTAGTATCGATATTATGTTCCCTCCGTTCTTCGCTATAGGCTCCAGAGCCTTCAGGAGCTGGCCAGGCCTATCTGGCAGACTTAAAGTCATGCTGAACCTCAACTTAATGACTTCCTTTAGGCTGGTTACAACTAAGATTAAAACATGGAAAGCTATTAAATTCTTTTTTCTAGCCAAACCTCAGGGCTTCTTCACAGCGCCATAGAAATCCAAATATACTAAATTTATATTTCTTCTCAGAAAGCGAAGGGTCTATCCGTTTGGATGGAGGGGAGAGGCTTGGAGGAGAGTGGAGAACTTGACCACCTTAAAGGGGCTGAACGGCTCAGCGTCCACCTTCACCCAGTCGCTTCTCTCTCTATCCATAGACTTGGGAGGCTTGATTTCAGGGGCTTTCTTAGCCGTGTATCTCACGGTCTTATCCAGAGCACCTTGGGGCCTCCTCCTTTTCCCCGGAATCCTTAGCATTAGAGGGTCGATAGGGGGGGTGTTAAGCAGCCGTTTAGGCACCGCCCTACATGTAGGAACGATCGAACCGAGCCTCCTAAAGAACACCAAGGAATATTACCTCTCCTTAGCCGCCGTAGTTACTATAACCCTCTTCAGCTGTTTCATCCTAAGCATCGTGTCCACATTTTTTGGGATACTTCTCTTAGGGATGAAATTTTCAGACTTGATAGACCTCCTCGGCGTAACTATAGCGACGATGGCTTCCTCGACAGTTCTCGTAATGCCTTTGACCATAGGGATTTCGATCTCAGCCTTCAAGAAGGGGCTGGATCCAGACGTGATAGTCTATCCAGTAATCTCGACCTTAGCCGACATCCTAGTAACCTTCTGTTACGTAACGGCCATAACGAAATATTTTGAATCCCCTTACGGGCGTTATCTAATTTGGCTGTTCGACCTTCTTTTCGTAGCCGTGGTAACGGTCATCTTAACGAGAAACTTTAGAGAAAAGGACTACATCAAGATGATGAAAGAGTTCTCTCTGTCTTTGATACTTGTCACCTTGATAGTTAACGTAAGCGGTTTTTCTTTGAACAAGATCAGAGAGAGCATAGGAAACAAACCGAAAGTCTTCATGGTCTATCCCGCGTTAATCGACACCGTAGGCGACGTTGGATCGATCGTAGGCTCGACCGCTACTACGAAGCTAGCCTTAGGTCTTCTCGTTCCCTCCCTCTCCTCGATTAAAGGTCACGTGTCTACAGTCGGAGCTGCTTGGTCGGCTTCTATAATCATGTTTCTCGCTTACTCGACTTTAGCATCCATGGTCTACAAATCGCTTTTAGGAGGCTACGTTAACCTCTCGCTACAGCTTTTATTAACGAACTTGACGGCCGTCCCCCTCATAGTCGCCATAGTTCACATCATATCGATCGTAACGTACAAGTACGGTTTAGACCCCGACAACTTTACGGTTCCCATCGAAAGTTCTATAGCGGATGCCATAACCACTTTATGTCTGCTGTCGGCCTTAATGCTCCTACCTTAAGACCCAGAAACTAGGTGGAGAAAATCCTCCTCCCCCTCAGCATATCCTGAAGCTATCAATACGTCGCCTGCCTCGATCTTAGTCGTCGACTTCGGCCGTATCCATCGGTTATTCCTCCTTATGGCTAATATCCACATCCCTGTTCTCTCGTCTATCCTCGCTTCCTTTATAGTCTTACCGACCAGCGGTGAATTTTCTGAGACCTCAGCTCGGAGAACCGTTTCTTCAGACTCTTCTATCACGAGGTTCATAACAGGATGCGACTTCAAGCCTCTCAACACTAAACTTGAAATCTTCTCTGCAGCATCGGCTATCCTCTCCGTCACTGAGCCTATGCGAATTAACCCTAGGAACTCCTTAGCCTCTTCAGGCTTAAAGTCGCTGGATAAAATTCTGAGTTCAAAGTCTGTGTGGAGACTGTCCATCTTCTCCTCGAGCATTTCAACCTCCTCTGCCAGTTC
>CAZVJZ010000129.1:0-3019 GCA_964627655.1 uncultured Candidatus Bathyarchaeia archaeon | reverse complement strand
GGTATCTGATATTTCCTCGCTTTCTGAAGTCTAGGTTACCGGAGAACGATAACTATCGTATCCTTAAAGCCGACTGGGCTACAGACGAAGATCTACTCCTAATCTGCGAGAGAGAGTATATAGAATTCACTAGGGAGTATTATAGGGCAGTTCATAAGGGCTTACGCTACGACGGAAGGTTCTACAGGTTCCATTCCGAAGATAACAGGCCGGGCAGAAACCCCGGGAATCTCGAGAAAGCTGCGAGACTAATTATCGGTCAAGCCAAGCTAGCGGCCGACCTCATCCAGGAGAGTAAGTTCAGGAAGGTGGTCTCGATAGGCGGTGGGATGCATCACGCCAAAAGAGACTATGGTGAAGGCTTCTGCATATACAACGATGTCGCATTCACCGCGAGATACTTGATCGAGAAGCACGGTCTAAAGAGGGTTCTGGTAATCGACACGGACGCCCACGCCGGAAACGGTACATGCGAATACTTCTACTCAGACCCCAAGGTTCTCTTCATAGACCTGCACCAAGACCCGAGCACGATCTATCCGGGGACAGGCTTCGCTTCCGAGATAGGGTGCGGGGAGGGTAGAGGATACACGATAAACGTTCCTATGCCTGTATACTCAGGCTACGACTCCTACGAGAAGGTCTTCGAGGAGATCGTTCAGCCTGTAACCGAAGAGTTTAAACCTGAAGTAATAATCAGAAACGGAGGGTCAGACCCACACTTCGACGACCCACTCACAAGGTTAGGCTTACCGGTTAGAGGATTCAGGATGATCGGGGAGAAAGTTAAGGAACTAGCGGAAGTTTGTGGAGGTAAAGAGATAGACCTCATAGCCTCAGGCTATAACGAGAAGGTCTTACCCCACGCTTGGCTTGCTTTGATCTCAGGTTTAGCGGGATTCGATCTAGAGGCGGAGGAGCCTACACCGGTACCTGAAAGGGTGAAGAGAATGGACCCTGTGAAGGAAACGGAAAAGGTAATAGAAGAGGTTAAGGCGAACCTAAAAGATTACTGGAGTAGTCTCCGATAGGGTAAAATCGGAGGCTTAACGTGGTGGCCTATGAAGAGAATCGGGATTGTAGGCGCCGGCCGTATGGCTTTCGCTAGGGGTAAAGCCTTCCTGGATACAGGAGAAGCCGAGATAGTAGCCGTAGCTTCGAAAAACTTAGAACATGCAAGGAGGCTTGCTCAGATACTAGGGGCTTCTCACGCCTTCAACGATTACCGTCGCATAGCATCCCTCGAGCCCGACGCATTGTTGATCGAGGTACCTCACCGAGTTCAGACAGAGATCGTTAAGTGGGGGATAGAGGTAGCACCTGGAGTGCTCGTCGGGGCAGTTCTAGCAGCAAGTTCGAAGGATGCAGAGGAGATAGAAAAGAAGGCTGAGGAGAAGGGATGCTTAATCGAAGCCGGGTATGCTTCACGCTACAGCGCTCTATGGGAGAAAACTAGGGATTTGATAGAGAGTGAGGCCCTTGGAAAGCCTGTTATGGTTCAGAGCCTTGCGTTATATCCGGCTTCACCGTCGAGCTGGTACTACAAGGAGGAGGAAAGCGGCGGGATGCCCTTAACTCACATGACCTACTGTTTCATCAACCCGGTTCGCTGGATCCTCGGCTCAGTAGTAGAGGTTTCTGCCCTAGCGAATCGGCTTCTTCACACAGGGAGAATGTTTTGTGAAGAGGAGGTGTGTTCAGCAACCCTCCGTTTCCAAGATGGTAGCCTATACTCGGCCGTAGCGGGCTACATAGCTCCCTCCGGTTTTCCTTCTCAAAACGTTAAGTTCATCTGCACGGATGGAGGACTAGAGATCTTTCCCTCAAGACATACTCTAAGAGTATACAGCGGTAGAGAGGTCGAAGAGCTAGAGTTTTCTTCTCAAACTTCACCGTTTTTAAGGCAGGCGGAAACTTTCCTGAAGGCTCTCGACGGAAAGGCTACATGCCTTAATCCGCCTAGCGACGTCAAGCTGGACGTAATAACCTCAGAAGCGATTGTAAAAGCCGCAAGAAAACATGTGGTAGTAAAGCTGTAAATCGGATCCGTTACGCTTTTTAACACTTTTAATGGAGTATTAAATAAAGAGGAAGGTTTATAGGAAACTGTTGAATAGAAAAGGTTTAACTTTAAATCTCTCTTAATCTCCAGTCAATGTCAGGTTATTAACTTGTATTTGAAAACGCTTATTAATAGTTTATAGAAGGTATCACATGATTCTTGTTTACAACTAAACACCGAGCTGTATGCAAAATGGGAAGAAAGAAATATCGTATTATAGGGCTACCGGAGAAGCTGTTTCTCGACTGTGAGAAGATAGTTAAGTTCGGCGATTACGGCTACTCCTCCGTATCTGAACTTGTTAAAGATGCTGTCAGAAGACGCTTAGAAAGCTTAGGTGTATACCGATCACCGGAAAACGAATAAAAGAAAACTAGCACTCGGAGACATAGACCCGCATAAGAATGTAGTTTTATTACACTTTTAACCGATACTCCAAAGAAGATATAGCAATAACCACACTAAAGAGACTCCTAGAAGGAGTCAGATACGCATTCGATGGACGAGAGAAGCCTAGACTTCAATCCCCTACACGTCGCAACTCAAAAAGGTTAAACACTCAATTTTCATTATTCATTACCAGTTAACTCGCAGTTTTTGGATGGTGGACCGGGCGGGACTCGAACCCGCGACCTCCGCCTCTTCCGGTTTCCATGCGAAGGCGGCGTTCATACCGCTGAACTACCGGCCCACCTTCATACTTGAATGAACACTCTTATATTAAATCTTTAACTCCAAACCTCTCATTGCTCAGTATAATATTTTAAAATTAAGGTTTTGGTCGTCGGTTTGTCGCTGTTTGATTCGTTCAGCTTAAAGGGAAACGTCAGGTTTAAACGAGGTAGCAAACCATATTGCAGCATCTTAGAGTAATCTCTCATCGGATGAAAGAGTTATATTTAGTTTCACAAATTTTAATTAATCCGGTAAAATACAGGAAGAGGTGAGGGCCGGTAG
>CAZVJZ010000128.1:0-3087 GCA_964627655.1 uncultured Candidatus Bathyarchaeia archaeon | reverse complement strand
CACTAAACGTTTTTCAAAACATTTATAACAGACCTCTCAAATTGAGAAAGATATAATAAAATCCTAAAAATTTTTAGATAGCTCGTAGAAGATGGAGAGAGACGTCGTTGAACGAGGTAGAAATCTATCAAGTATTAGCGAGTAAGTCAAGACTTGAAATATTAAGACTGCTTTATAGGAAACCCTTCAGCGTAGAGGAGCTGTCGAAGGCAACAGGCCTCCAACCCATCACCGTTCGACACCACCTACAGTTATTGGAGGAGACAGGTTTCCTCGAATCCTATGAAGAGCGAACTGGGGGCATCGGGAGGCCTAAAGTGTACTATAAGGCTGCTAAGCAGCCCCCTCTCCTAGAGTTCCCTAAACGCCAGTACCTGCGGCTCTGCAGCCTTCTGATAGGTCGTATGCGGTCAGAACTCGGTCTAAGCCAGACAAAGAAGATTCTCAAGGAAGTCGGATTAGAACTTTCTGAGAACGCCCTAAAGAGGCTCGCATTAGAAAACGGTGTAAACGAATGGTCTCTGAAAGAGTTTAGCGAACTTTTTATAAACAAGTATCTAAAAGAGTTTGGCGCTGAACCTGAAATAGTCGAGGTCGACGACAAAAAAATCGTTTATAGAATGTATAACTGCGTCTTCTTAGAGCTGGCTAAAGAGGCGCCTGAAATAATATGCGATGCTCTCCATGAAGGGTTTAACGAGGGCGTGTCTAAGGTCACAGATAGTAAGCTCAGGATACGTCAGCTCTCCTGTATAGGGGAGGGAAGCCCGTACTGCGAGTATGTCTGTGAACAGCTCACCGAAGAAAAAAATAGTAGGAGACAGGTTTTCCCCACCCTTCGGCTTAATAAAAGTTAAATATGATTTCTCTGCCCCCTTTCAATTCAAGGTGGTTAGATGACTTCTTCCACCAGAGGCGGAGAAGTAGATGTCAACCCATTCTATCACGGCGCCCTAACCAACATCCTTGGCGGAGCCGTATGGGGCTACTTACAGCCGTATCTCTACCCGGCTATACCTACGTCTCACATGTTGATTAGAACGTTGATCGGTGTAGGTGCAGGAGTTCTTTTCAGCATAGGAATACTTGCTCTATCGCTTCTTCCTTCATGGATTTTCGAGTGTTTCGAAGGTTTCATCAAGAGTAGACTCCTCAAGGATTTCCTCTACAGCGTCTCTTCGATAGTAGCTACGATGCTGATTTTAACCGCCTTAATGCTTTTCTTACTTCTTCTGTATGGCGGCCGCCTTCCTTTAGCTCCCGCAAACTATATTACGCTTCACCATTACTTGGACTCGCTGTTTAATACGGAGTGGTTGAAGCTTAGCCTGATCCCTGCTGTAGGGTCTCTCCTGAAGTTTATCGGTAGAGAGATAAAGCTGGCCTTAACCAGATAACTTCTCTAGAAAATTTTTAGTTTCGCCGGTTTATCAGAACAGGTATACTAAGACCGCTAGAACACAGCCGTAATGATCCATCGGTACAACCATGTTTTCGATCCTATACTCTATCCTACCGAGCTCTATCTCCCTTATCTTCGCCATCTCTTCTATCTTCCACTCCAAGATCTCTTTGAGAGCCTTCTCCTCCATGTACCCATGTGCCTCGGCGACCAACCCAAACTTCCCGTTCTTCTCCCACGCCCAAGCTATCCCCGCACCTATCACGGTTCCCTCCTCCCCGTCCATCCTCGACATAACAGCATAGGTTATCGCTCCGATAGGTATCTCTCTCCGGCTGGTCTCGACGCAGTTAGGCGGAAGTATAGAGGTTACGGGAACGAGGTTACACTGAGCTATCCCCGCTTTTTTCAGGGCTAGGTCGAAGGCGTTAAGAGAGGAAACCGGGCTTACGGCCTTCCCGCTTGTCACGAAGAACTTCTTTGGGATCATATCTTCTCTAGGGGTTCATGAACTGTCTTAAAAACTTTTTTATATGGGACAGCGTTTCAACCTGATACCTTGACCCTACGGGAATCTTTCTCCCTTAAATCACATTCTCCTGAAGTCTAGACACCCTTCCGATCTTGATGAGAAGGTAGGGAGCGAAAATCTATATGGTTCAAGTAAACGATTCTTTAGGTGGTGAAGTTTATGCCGGGGCAGGGATGCACCTTTAATCAAGCTAAAGACCTAGTTAGGAGGCTTGTAGCCTCGAAAGGCTTCCCAAACGACGAATCCGCTTTGACGCAGAAGCTTCTCTGGGCCTTCGTGGAGCTTGGTGAAGCAGCCGACGCATATAAGAAGGGTGAAGACTGGACGGTGGTGTGTGAGGAGCTTATAGACACGATGTTCTACATCTTGGACTTCATAGGGATAGTGGAGAAGACTCAGGGGATTAAGGTCGATGTGGACGAGCTCTTCCTAAGTAAATGGAGGAGAAATATGGGTCGTCCAGCGAGGTATGGCCAGAAGAGAGACCTATAGAAGTACTTAAAGGGAGGCTTGCCGCAGCTAAACTTTTAACGAATATGAATAAAGATCAAATCTCATCAGGCAGTTTTCATGTAACGTTTAAATCGTTAAAGGTGGGATATATTAAGGGAGGTTTCTATGTCCGAGGAGACCGAAAAGTTTGAGGCTTACTCCGCAAGCATATGCCCGGAATGTATGAGAAGGATTCCGATGAGGATCTACGAGGAGGACGGCGTAATCTACTTAGAGAAAACATGCCCCGAACACGGTAAGTTTGAGGACGTTTACTGGGGTGACGCTGAACTCTTCAAATGGTTCTATAGAAACTGGAATAAATCTAAGTATCTCGGTTCCGGTCTAGAGAACCCTCACACAGAAATAGTTAAAGGATGCCCCTACGACTGCGGTCTATGTCCTCAACACAAGACCCACACCATACTCGGAATAATCGACGTTACAAACCGATGTAACATGGCATGCCCCATATGCTTCGCCTACGCGGGGGCAGCGAACTACGTCTATGAGCCGAGCTATGAGCAGATAGTCGACATGATCAAGCTCTTCAGGTCTAACAGTCCATGGCCGTGTAACGCTCTTCAATTCAGCGGTGGTGAACCGACCTTAAGGAACGACCTACCCGACCTGATTAGGGAGGCGAAGAAGGCGGGGATAG
>CAZVJZ010000127.1:0-3118 GCA_964627655.1 uncultured Candidatus Bathyarchaeia archaeon | reverse complement strand
GGCATACATCACCACCACTCTAAACTCATTAAGAAATGCTATTTAATCAATGAAGGAGCAGGCATTTTAGGTGCTGGGTGATGAAGGCCTTAATCATCAGTGACCTGCACTACGACAAGCGTATCTTCAGGGGCATTGACGAATCTAAGGCGTGGAGCTGGTTGGTAGAGATAGTTGACTACCATAAGCCTGACCTGCTGCTAAGTTGTGGTGATTGGGGCTTGGCGATTAATCATGAAGAGTTCTACGAGCTGCTGAAGAGAACTACCGTATTAACTATCTACGGTAATCACGAGAACCTGGAGGTGCTGAAGTCGCTATACAATGTCAGATGCGATAAGTACTTACCCGTGCTGATGGAGGACGGTAAGGTCTACGCGTTCGAAGGCTTAAAGATAGCTGGCATAAGCGGGATAATCGCTGAGAAAAAGAAGGTGAGGAGAGGAGTGCCTCGTAGGACGCCTAATGAGTATGTAGGATACGCTGAGAAGTTAAGAGGTAAGAGCATAGATACCCTGCTCATCCATGAAGCCCCATACCTCCCCGAACTCTTCCCATTCATGAGGGATTCAATTAGTTCGAGAACGACCCTGAGAGCTATAGAGATCGTGAAGCCTAAAATAGTTGTTAATGGGCACATGCACAGCGGTGGATATAAGAGTTATGACTTCCCTTTTGGGACGAAATACATTTATGTATCGAGTGACCAGAAAGAGAGAGACACTACTTAATACTAAAAAATAACAAGTTAGAGGTAGAGGTCTGGAGGGATTTCGATCCACACCTATATCGACCTCCGTAAGTAGAGAGCTGACTGGAGAATTTTCTATATATTATACTATGTATATAGGACGATTTTTGATTGGGTACCCAATCTGAAAGGGAAAAATTGCAGTGTCAGATTGGGGAGGGAGTTAGAATCTAGCCTCTCTCTATCGCAAGGTACTGCTCGTACTTCTTTAGGTAGCTCTTTTTAACGCATTTTTCTCCTCCATTCTTGAAGCAAGAAATGAAATCAAAAATGACGTATAGCACTATACCTTCTTCCCACCTCACACTGAAAGGAATCTCATAATTCTCGTAGGTAACTTTATGCCAGACATTATAGAACGACTTAACTGTCACGTGCCAGAAGCTAAGCTGTGAGAGCCAGAAATCGAGAGACCACCTTATGTCTCCAAAGAACTCCCGCTTCCTCTTTTCTTTCGGCTTCTTAAGGTAGCTAAGGAACCTCTTCCTCCTATCGTGCATGTACTTGAGTGCTGAGCCCCCTCACCATTACCGAAGAATGATTGGGACCTTCTCATACTAATCACATAACTAATCTTTTCTTTTGGAAGCTATATGCCTTCTGTACATTACTATAATAGGACTTCATGTACTCTGTATAAAGCAATAGCCTGTGAGGTAGATGATATTCTATGACTTTACGCTAGAGGGTTATGGTATTCTAGTGACCTTTGCTAATACACTAGGTAAGGCTATTGATTGAGGTAAGCGCAAGCATCCATTTTCTATTCACTAACTTATTATAAGGATGCATAGCGCTTAGCACAGCTTCCCCATAATTCACGAGTAACCTGCATCACTACCTGCCTTTAAGTAATGCTCCTCTTTATTTAACTCCTAATTCTTAACACTCTTACTTCAGTAACGTTAGCAAACTTTTCGCCTGCTCATAATTAGGGTCTATTTCGAGCGCCTTGCTTAAACATCTACGAGCTTCATCGTATGACCTGAGGATACATAATACAACCGCCTTGTTATACCAAGCCTTCTTCTCCCTAGGGTTAATGTTTATGGCTTTGTTGAAACAGCCTATAGCCTCCTCCAGCCTGCCAAGTTGAGCTAAGGCTATACCTCTATTTACTAGCGCTAAAGTGTAAGAGACATCTATTTCTAGGGCCTTATCTGAGCATCTCAAGGCTTCCTTAAACATGCCAAGCCTGTTGTAAAGATCAGCCAGATTACTCCACGCTTCTTTTAACTCCGGATTTATCTCTAACGCCTTCTTGTAGAAGTGAAGCGCCATATCATAGAAGCCCTTATGCTTGAGGGCTGTGGCTGTGTTCGTTAGTATTTCGGAAGGAAAGCTATTAGGAACAGGTATCGTTATAGTCATTACTGTCCATCCGAGTGGGGTGTAGGGTGTGATAGTCCTATATTCTACGGCTAGGGCGTATGGATGCCCGAAAGGATCGAGATGTATTCTACGTGTTACGAGTACTACGGAGTCTATATCAGGGTGCTTCAGTAACCAGTTCCTACAGAAGTCCTCAATGTTCCTTAGCACCTCCTCTTTATGGGCTCTATCATCATGGTAGGGTACTACGACTACTCCTATGACATCTGAAACATCTATCTGGACTACCTTTCTTTCACCTCTATTTGAGACCTTCACCACACTTAACTGCTTATATGCTTCATTAAGCCTACGCTTAATCCTCTCTATGGCCTCCTTTACCTTGTTAACATTTCTAAAGACAATAATCTTAGGCTCCCTAATCTTCAATCTGCCTTCAAAGACGCCCATGTATGCTGCATATACTAAATATTCAATGTTCTCCGGCCTGGTCCTAACGTTTAAAGGTGCATCGCTAATGTCGGGGAGGGAAAGTACTATCAGACGCTCTAAAGAGCCCTTCCTTCTGAAATGTCCCCTCTCGAGGGAGCTCTTAATTGCCTCAATAATTAATTTAGGCTTCTCTTTAGGGGTTCGTGTAAAAGTCACGTCAATTAACAAGTTCATCCCTTTCTTATGCAGCCATTGTAAAATTTCTATAGCTAATTCTGTATATGAAGTACTTCTCCTAAGCCTTTTGCATTCGCACCAAACCTTGAGGTCACCTTTCTCTGCACAGATATCAATACTTCCAGAGCCTGCTAGTTCAGGCATGTTAACCTTGAAACCATTAGATACGTAGTTGGAAGCTATGAATAGTTCATTTATGAAATCATCAAACTGTCCTGGGTCACCATGAAGCCTACCTTGCACAGCCCTTGACCTTAAGCCAATGACCTTTTTCTCAATTAAAGTTTTGAGAGAACGATAGAAGAGTATGAGGTTCATGAACTCCTCTACTTCAATTGAGAACCTTAAATCGAATCTGTAGCCTCT
>CAZVJZ010000126.1:0-3214 GCA_964627655.1 uncultured Candidatus Bathyarchaeia archaeon | reverse complement strand
TTGAGTTCGTTCGCTAAAGCATGTAACATGACTCTCCCTACAGGCTGCTTCGAATACTCCTCACAGACCACGTTGTATGCTTCCTCAACCTCCTCTATCGGGAGGAAAACCGCCTCCTTCCTGTCCGCCAGAGACCTCGCTAAAGCGAGTAGGAGAAGCTTCTGGTGTTCGTTCAAGAGGATCACGTCTTCGTCCCTCAACCTTGGATCGGTCTTCTCCTGAGCCTCCCTGACGTGCTCAGGGATAATCACGGGATACCCGTCTCGGTCAGCTATCAAGCCGGCCGCTAGGAGGAGCTGTATAGCGTATCTTGCGTCGCCGTGCCCATACTTACAGGTGTTCCTGGCGATGAAGTCGATTATTTCCTCAGAGACGCAGTTCTCGTTGAACGCTTCTTTCACCCTATCGGCTAGAATGTCCCTGAGCTGAAGTTCGTTGTATGGAGGGAAGTCGAACCTCTCTTGAGGCCTGAACTTGCTGAGGGTCGATGGGCTTAGAATGTTTAGGAACCCTCCGTTCCGAGAGATGAAGATGAAGTTTATCCTCTGAGGAACGTTTTTAACCTCGTCTGTGAGCCTCGTAAGTTCATATACTATGTCCTCCCCTGTTGTCCGTATATAGTAGTCTATCTCGTCTAAGGTCAAGAGCAGGAGGCAGTCATGCTCGTTAAGGTAGTCCCATAGGGCGTGGAGCAGCTCTATAGGTCCATAACCCCTCACCGGAAGCGTAGGAGCCACCTGATAGATTATGCGTTGAACTAGAGCGAACTTGCTGCCGGTTGCCCTACAGTTAACGTGGGCGTAGACCAGCTTCTTACCCCTGTTCCGGGCTATACGCTCCATTATCTCCCCGGTCTTCTTGGCGGTGACAGTTTTACCTGTCCCGCTCCTCCCCGTGATCAGCACCCGCTCGCTTATCGCACCAGGATTCTCCACTATAGGCCTCAGAAAATCGACAAGCCTCTCCACATATTCCTCCCTATGTGGAAGTCTAGGCGGAACATACTCGAAATCGAGTTTCTTCAGTCCGTCGGGCTTGAACACAGAACGGCGGGTGAAACCTCTCAGTTTAGATGCACCTAGAATAGTTATTCCGTCTAACTCTTGAAAAGATTAACGGTTTCCGAAGAAGATGAAACTTATATCCTGATCCCGCTTATCCTTTAGGTTGGGATCGAAAGATGCCTAAGTTAGGCTTCGAGGAAACTCTAGGTCGAGAAGTCCTCTCGAAAGGAAGATGTATAGGATGCGCTGCATGTGTAGTCGCATGTCCGTTCGGTGTCCTAGAGTACGTGGAAGGTAAACCTAAGCTGGTCGGTGAATGTAAAGAATGCGGAATCTGCAGTAAAGTTTGTCAAGCCTTAGACTTCCCTGAAGATAAGGTCGAAAACCTAGTATTCGGTAGAAACCGAAGCGAACGTGAGGTCTTTGGGGTTTACCGTGACGTCTTCGCCGCCAGAGCCACAGACAAGTCTATCCTAAAGTCTTGTCAGGATGGAGGAGTGGTCACCGCACTAATATGCTTAGGCTTAGATAAGGGCGTCATAGAAGGCGCCGTAGTGTCTGGTCTAAGCGAAGACAGACCGTTCTACCCTGTTCCGAAACTGATCTCGAGGAAGGAAGAGGCGTTAGAGAACGCTGGAACCAGATACACTTACTCCCCAAACCTCCTAGCGTTAAAGAGGGGGGTTGAAGAGAAGGTTTCTAGCTTAGCCTTCATCGGAACGCCGTGTCAGATACGTGCACTCAGGAAGATTCAGGAGGCAGGTCTCAAGAAGTACGTTAAGCCCGTAAAATTCTCGATCGGTCTGTTCTGCTCTGAGAGCTTCGATTATCACGGCTTGTTCGAGACCTATCTTAAAGGCGAGATGGGATTAAACGTAGACGAGATATCCAAAATGAACATTAAAGGGAAGATGATAGTGGACATGAAGTCCGGCAGGGTCGAGATCCCCCTCAAGAAGCTAAAACCCTACGTTAGACCTGAATGCGGGTTATGCCCAGACTTCTCGGCCGAGTTCGCCGACATCTCGGTTGGAGGGGTAGGGCTGGAAGGGTGGACCCTAACGGTTATCCGAACCCATGTAGGCGAAGAAATCTTCGAGTCTGCTTTAGACGAAGGTCTGATAGAGATCAAGCCTGTGAGAGAGGACGATAGAGCACTAAAGCTGCTGAGGAAACTAACAGAATTTAAGAGGGGCAGAGCATCCAAGAGGTGACTTTATAAAGTTTAGAACCCCTTTATACCTACATGTCGACCGACTAAGCCTTAACCAACTTAACTTCAGCTTTAAACCGACGGGAGCTAATCCTATGTTCGTTCGGATACCCTACGGTAAAGGCTTCGTAGGCTTGGATCTTCCAGACGACCGTGTAGCCGCAGTGCTGGAGGCACGTGAAGCTAAACCTGTGGAGGATGAGCCTGAAGACGTGAGAAGGGCTCTAGCAAACCCGATAAACTCTGAGAGGATCGCAGACCTAGCGTCCCGAAGCGAAAGAATATGCGTCTTGGTCAGCGACTACACTAGGGCTACACCGAACAAGGTTCTGCTTCCCCCCATACTGGAGGAGATTAAAAAGGTTAAGCAGAGCCTAGAGAACGTTCAGATACTCGTCGCTAACGGGCTCCATAAGCCCGCCCCTGAGAGCGAGCTCAAAGAGTTTCTAGGTGAGGAGGTGATGGAGGAGGTATATGTGATCAACCACGACGCCGAAGACGAGAGAAGCCTAACCTACCTCGGAAAGACAGGCTTCGGGACAGAACTCCTAGTGAATAAGCTGGTCGCAGAATCGGATATGGTGGTCATGACCGGCTTGATAGAGCCTCACTTCTTCGCCGGATACAGCGGGGGGAGGAAATCGATCCTCCCAGGAGTATCTGGCAGAAACACCATATACCAGAACCATGGATTCAAGATGATAGGCCATCCGCTTTCACGTGCCGGCGTGCTGGACGGTAACCCCATCCACGAGGACATGGTTGAGGCTGCAGCCCAAGTCAAGAAGAACAGTCAGATGACTATCGTGAACGTAGTCATAGACAAGAACCACAGGATACTTAAGACCTTCGCCGGCGACTTCCTCGACGCCCATAAGGCAGGCGTTAAGTTCCTAGACGGAATCTTCAAGGTTAAGGCTTCGACCCAGGCAGACATAGTTATAACGAGCAACGGCGGATACCCCCTCGACAGAGACCTGTATCAGGCGGTTAAGGG
>CAZVJZ010000125.1:0-3443 GCA_964627655.1 uncultured Candidatus Bathyarchaeia archaeon | reverse complement strand
CAGCCGTTTCCTACGAGTATGGAGCAGGCCCAATAGTCGCCAAAATGCTAGTAGATGAAGGTGTAAACCTAGTTGTAGCGGGAGAAATAGGGCCAGGAGTATCCTCAATACTCGAACATCATGACGTGGAAAGGGTAACCTTTAAGGCTGCCTCATCGAAACCGTTGTCATAACCATAACAGTCGGAGGACATCTATCAATTATTTTCGAGGCGTCCATTGAAGTTAGCTTGCTCGGAGTTTTCATAGGTTCCCTAATATCAATTAAAATTCTAGGTTTCGTACTTTTAGAGGGGATTACTTCGAAGCGGCGCAGCAGAAAAATATAGGGTGCTTGAGAATTAAGCTATTTCACATATAGTGTTGCCCAATTTTTCCTGATAATTATCAAGCCTTGAATCCTCCTTGTTTACTCGAGCGGTCTCTGCATATTCCAATTCTTAAAATGCCTTTATGAGACCCGATATAAGCCACATTACGTTTTTCAATAGTGGCCACACCGTTGTAGAGTTGTCGGGGTTATCTGATTAGGATTACGATAAATATGTTTCTGAGTCATAATGATGATCCACACTTAAAACTAACATTGTTTATTTAAACATTGCATTGAAAATATGAGCGTATTAAGTTTGATTTGGGATGAATTTGCGTGGACGGTATTTTATCTGCGGCTTATCGTCAAACTTGATTCCTTCGAGACTTGAGGGCAAACCCGAATCCGCCACCCTCATCGATCTCTTGCATACGCATCTGTGGGGGGAATAAAACATGAATTAAGGGTTCTTGAAGAAATGGAATCTCCTTGTTGTCTCCATCATATAAACGGCGAGATTCAGCGGATCACATAATAGCCGAAGAAAGACTTGGATACGTTTCATTTGATGAATATCTTGAATATCCATCTGAATCCTAGAATCCTGATGGAGCTCTCAACTATCTCTTTCACCGCATGTCTTACGGCGTCTCCGCTTAGCTGATAGTCCGATACTCCCTCTTCGCTCTCAGCGTATTTGTATCCTCTTATTATAACCGCTGGAATTTCCTCGTCTGTTTGACCCATCAGCAGGGCTGAGGCACAGGCAATCTCATCGGCTATGCAGTCCACTCCACCGAACTTCGGCTTACCGTAAAGGTCTGGGTCGCCGAAGCCTCTATGAATAACCTCTATGCCTGAAGAACCTCTCGCAAAATCCAGGGATCCAAGCGAAACCCACATCTCCGTGTCAGTTATGACGACCGCAACCCTCCTCCCAGTCAGCTCCAGGATTCTACGCCTGATCTCCCGGGCGTAATCATCCATGTTCTCAGGCGGAACGCTCACCACACCCTCCGGATGATTCGAGGAGCCCAAGCCCGCATCGCTATATATTTGCCCTCCCCTCCTAACGATGAGAGTGTACGGAGCCTTCTTTATAGCCTCGTAGACTCCTGCAATGTTCCTTGACATTTTCTCCGTTCTGATAACGCCCTTCTCAACGAGCTTTGCAAATGGAAGTACGAAGAGAACCTCATCGCTATTGTCTAGAACAGCTTGTATGAAACGTGGATCCATCCCTGTCTTCTCGGCGATTCTCAGCGCCTTCATTGAAGGCTTAACCTCACTTAGCCGAATTAGAAACCCATACGCTTTCGAAATCACCTTGCTTGTCACTACAAGAACATCACCGTTTCTAATGCCGCCAGCCTCCTCAGAAGCCGCATCCACCACTAACCTCGCCAAGTCATCTCCTGGCTTAACCTCCGGAAGCCTCAAACCATACAATTCAACCTTCAAACCCTTTCTCCCTCTTCAAGACAACTATATGTGGGCTCCAACTTCACGGTTAAAATTTAAAATTACATGTCCATAATGTTTCCGCCGAAGTTTAAAATTCGTGGTACTGTACATTTATGATGGGTTGAATGTTAGATGGAGTCATTCCCAAATCCCTTAGGAATGCAATGTTCGATTAGGGTGTTCAGTATGCGGGACCATCCGTTAAAGTGGGCAGTGTTTCACTAAATATTTTATCAGATATTTCAGAGCATCTAATGATGGACTAACCGTTCTCTTTGCCTCAGTAAAAATTACTTTGAACAGTGGATGTAATGCGGTAAGTTTTTTGCCTGCTTGAAGCTGCCTAACAAGTTTATGCTCATTTTCAATCCATTTGAATTCCCTGATAATCCTATTTTCATATTCGTTCAGCCTGTTTTCTTTTAGGCATTCATATAGAATTTTGGCGGATCGCAGTGATGGAACGTTTCCTTCTCCAAATCCGCTTACGCAACCTATTGCTTCGCCGACGCCTACAATGTTTCCATCTAGAAGAGGCTTGCATTCTGACGGAGGCAAAAGCCTCACCTTTCCCGTGCAGCTGCAAACTTTATTCTTCTCTTTGAATCCATACTTTTTCCTAAAGGTTTGCAGAAGTTCCAGTGCTCCTACTGGACTTTTCTCTCCGGCGCCAACATGCCATAAATGATCGCCCAGAGGAAAAGCCCATGCATAGCCAGTTCTTCTCATGTAAATGAGCAGGTCTTCTTCAATTTTATGTCTCTCAAGAAATTGAATAGTTGAATATAATTCATCATTCTTGATTTTTGGGAGAAAAGCTCTCTCACAACCCGTCGCGTCAACTATGAGATCCGCTTTAGTCTCCCTAAAGTTGATTCCACGCCAAATATCCCTTAGAAGCCTTCTCCTATCGAAGGTTACAATCCCCACATTTCTAAGTCGTACACCATTAACTATAGCCGCTTCAGGCTTAACCAAAACGTACTCATCGAAGTTAATGCCGACCATCCGATAGAGGGCTTTTGCCTCACCGTAAACCGTCCCCCAAGCGCACCTGCAATCGGGACTAGACCTAACATCCTTTACGCCGACTTCAAAGTCTCTACCTAAGAGAAGGTAGAGGAAACTTCCCGAGATGCCGGCGCCATATACTAGAATCCTCATTTCTTCCCATTCCCTTCAGCTATAACATTAACGTGGCTTCCCTATTAGTCTAGAAATATCTTCGTAAATTACAATTTAATCCTCCATGTAAGAGGGATTAACAAGCATTGAGTATCTCCTTTAATTGCCGTGTTAATTAGCCTGATTATTGGCTCAAGCCAGACCCCTAGAATTACTATGATAGTGGAGAGGAAGAGCATGGAAGCCGCCATTATTTTAGATGCCTCCTAGCATTTCGGATTCTAGGGGCTTAGACCGTAAGCTTTTCCCTTACTTAGCTGGGATGGTCTGGTTGCTGGAGTGTCCAGCTGCTAGACTGAGCTACCAAAGTTGACGGCATAATTCCAGCCTTTAAGTCCTAAATAGAATATTACGACTGTGTAGGGAATTGGAAAGAATAGAGAAGCGGTTCCAATGAAACTTATAATTAATACTCCCAAGAACTGAAATTGCTGTGCAATAGTCATCAGCCACTCTTCCAGCTGCAAATCTCTCTCACCTAG
>CAZVJZ010000124.1:1045-3444 GCA_964627655.1 uncultured Candidatus Bathyarchaeia archaeon | reverse complement strand
TTATTGGCTAGATTAGGGTTTTCATAGAGGTAATTATGTATTCCCTGATAGATTATGTTGATGTCGATAAGTACGTAGTCATTAAGCTTACTTACCGCATCAACTAAAGCTAAATTCCTGTACTCACTGCAGTCTATACCTATGCACTCATCAATTACTAACAACCTAATACCTGAGGTATTGAGTATCGTCGATAGTACGTTACATAGTGCCCTATCCCTACTCGAGAAGCATAGGTTATCTACAGCCCTACTTAACTCGATACATAATTTTATGATGTCCCCCCACGAGCAATAATTATTTGCTTCAATACTAATGCACTTCCTACCCTTATATACAACCTTAACAGACACTCCAGGGCAGCTAAGCTCTTTATGGAGAAAGCACTTACACCTTAGCTCACCATTAATTATTAATTGAGTTTTAAGTACCTCCCTGCGTAGCTTGGGTAATTCCTCAAACCTGAGTAACTCATTGAGTGTATTGAGATCTTCTTCCCGCTCACATACCTCGAAGGATCCTGAGCCTTTATGGAGTACGTGCGCTAACTGTATAGGCTTAGGTGTAAATGGATAGTAGGAACCCCTCCAAGGACCCCAGAGAAACGATATGTAGATGACGTCAGTTATTTCCTTATTAAGTAATAGTGAGAGTAAGGTGACCTCGAGCCTAAAACCTGCTGAGGCAGTAAAGCAAAGCGTGCCCTTGCCAAGTCTGCTGAGAATGCTCTTAAGCTTAGTGATGACCTCATCAATTAGCTCAGGGGACTTATCAATATCCGGGATCACGGGTAAGGCCTTAAACTCTACATTACGTACCAACCTACTTAATGTACGGCAGAATGCCTCGACCTCCACCTTATGCCTTAAGGTAGATATTACGTAAACGACATCACAACAGCAGGTCTCTAAAGACCTAATAATGGCCGTTCTAGAAGCTTCAGCAGGTAGGCTATAAAATATTATGCATGAAGTAACCATGAGGTGGCACCTAAGAAACATTAGCTTTAGGGGAATAATTTTGAGTGAGGGTATGTAGTCTACGTAGCTCATCTAATGCTTTGAAAAATTTTCGTTAATTCACGGACGGCATTCCTTCTTAGTTTATCAATGTCTTGAGACTCGCTTAAATCAAGGCAGTACGACATGAACTCCCGCTCCAATCTCCTAGTAATTCTGGCTACATCACTCCTAACTATGGTTGCTGCGAACCTATCGCATAGCTGGATAGCTGCAGTAATATTTGTAGTTAGGTAGTTTACTTCAGGACTACCTTGACTATTCCTGACATCTCTCCTAAATGAGGTATATGAGTGGTGGAGTCCCTCCTTAAGTAACTTATCGATAACTTCATTAAGTACTGGTTCCCTAATACCTAAGCTGTGGAGAATTCTCTGAATTAAAGCTACCTCCTCAATAACGAAACCCTTACTCTCGACTTCATTGAGGAGTTCACGGACTTCAGTACTTAATCTATTCAGCACTTCGGTATAGTCCCTTAATGCTTCATGATGCATTAGCACAGCTAGTGATGAAGGAATGACTATATATCTCCTTAACTCCCTTCTAGTGTTAGGGTCTTTAGAGACTTCCCTAACAATCCCTTCAGCAAGCTCCTTTAGGTAGGAGTACGTTATTAAAGCACTTAATAATTCATGGTACTTGAAACTTACTTCACCATAAGGCCCCTTCATACGTTCTTGATATCCTGCATAGGCCTTACCTATGTCGTGTAGTATTAGAGCTACGTACACAGCGTTCCTCAGCAAGTTCCTAGTACCTGGGATACCTAGCCTAGTACTTAAGTAGCTACTCAGTAAGTCAATGAATCTATTACTAAAGCATTTAGATACCTTAAACACGTAGTACGTTAAGAATAAATGGTAGTGAAGCCTCTCGATTTTAGCGTAGGAGTAGGCCATACTCCACTACCCTACTTGAAGTCCTACTTCCGTACTGTAGTACTTGGGGCTAACTACTAGAGCTATAGGTAAGTATAATTTATTGCTATGTACTATAGCTCCCTTAGTGAATACGTTAGTGATCCTGCTCTCATTCACCAATACGTAGTCTAAGCACCCTTCTAAGTCCTCAACTAGTATGGCGACATCACTATTATTTCTAATTAATGCGTCACTAAGCGCTCTTAGCCTGCGGGTGGATAGTTCCATGGGTAGCAGGTACTCTACGTAGTTCTTAGCGTAGCTATCTACCATGTACCTTAAGTTACTGAGGTCAACGTCCTCATTAGGTATGAATGCAGGTACTATTGGATAGTAGCGTACGAAACTATTGACTATATTCATAATGTTCCTCACCTCCCTCGCCGTCGTCATTAATGATGTAATGGCATTGAGTAGGCTCAGGTACCTCCTGCTAATGAGTTTATCAATGTACTCC
>CAZVJZ010000124.1:0-1035 GCA_964627655.1 uncultured Candidatus Bathyarchaeia archaeon | reverse complement strand
TCATTAAGCTCACATAACTGACTCTATTATCGAGTACTTCATTAAATACTAGCTTCCAGTCAATGACTTTCCCGCTCCATAGTACCTTCTTGACGGATTCTACTGAATCCCTTGTTAGGCCTAAGGGGTATATACCTAAGTAGGTATCTAGTCTTTCATCAACTAGCCCATCATCATATACTATAGTGAACTCACCCTTCCTCTCTCCCCCGCCAATACCTCTGAGCAATCTACCACACCTCTGCACTAGGGACGGTAGTGGAGCTGCATCACTTACTAGTACGTCGGAATCGAAGTCTACACCTACCTCAATCGCTGGTGACGCAATGACTACGCCGCCATACTCGTTAACCTCCTTCACCTTCTCGGTAATTAATTTCCTCTCCTTTACTCGGAACCTTGAGTGAACTATGACTACCCTACTGGTACGTGGTAGGGCGTTATGTACGAGCTCATACACTCTAATGACCCTATCAACGTTATTTAGGACTACTAAGCACTTACGTCCTGTATTAAATGATTCAATGCATTCACTAGCTATATCCTCAATACTTAGCGTCTTAACGCGCGTTACTACGTTCTTTAAGGATCTATCCTCATTGAATTCCCGATCGTTAACCTTAACTACGTTTCCCTCACGACTAATGCCTGGCTTACTGCTTAGGTCGTAGTTGATTATGGACATCACATTGTTGCCTAAGCCTAACATCTGCTTAAGGAACTCGGGCGTTACTATCGGTGTTGCTGTTGAGAGTACTACGTCAGTTACTAAGTTACCTACTAGGTGTAGTATTGTGAAGTATAGGAACGTTGTTGTTTTACCTAAAATGTCGTCGTACTTTACCCTCTCAGCTAAACCTACTTCACTAGATAGGAACACGTGGTATTCATCTATGAAGTTTAATGCGGTGTATATGGCGTGCCTAGGTATTTCTGAGTGACCTAAGCCCTTACTAGTAATGTACCTAGCCTCAGCAACGGGAATCTTAAGGAAGTTGTAGGAGTACGAGTCCAGGGTAGTAACTAGGAATGGGG
>CAZVJZ010000123.1:0-3449 GCA_964627655.1 uncultured Candidatus Bathyarchaeia archaeon | reverse complement strand
CTACAGACGATACTGTACATAAGGCAGCCGACCTGATGGAGAAGCATGGCATATCGCAGCTCCCCGTACTCGAGGGAGGAAAGGTTGTCGGAAGCGTTAGGGAGGACTCGTTGATAAGGGAGGTCTTGAGAAGCAGGGAGCCCCACAGAATATTCGATAAGAAAGTGAGGGAGGTTATGGAAGAGGCTTTCCCCACGGTTTCTCCATCAACATCCATCGTAGAGATCCTATCCTCCTTCCTCTACGCTAAACCAGCAGTCCTAGTCGTGGACCGCGGAAAACTCTGCGGGATAATAACGAAGATCGATATAATAAAGGTGTTGAAGACAGGCGGACGATAACCCTTAAATCTACAAGCCTCAAACTTAAAGAGAGAAATCGGGAGCCTATGGTAGAAGAGGCAAAGGAAGTTGGGTGAGAAGGGTTTCAACCACATACTTCGCTGTATCAACTGTGGAAGAACGTTCGACCCTGAAGAAGTGATATATACCTGTAGCCGATGCGGAGGTCTACTCACGGTCGAGTATCTGAAGTTGGATTTAGGCGACGTAGACGAGAAGTGGCGGAAACGCCCGATATCCGTATGGCGGTACAGGGAGCTACTTCCGATCCTAGACTCTACAGAGCCTGTCACCCTAAATGAGGGTGGAACAGGCCTTCATGAATGTAAGAAGCTTGAGAAGCTGATGGGACTAAAAAACCTCTATGTTAAGAATGAGGGGGAGAACCCGACAGGCTCGTTTAAGGATAGGGGGATGACGGTCGGAGTAACAAAGGCTGTGGAGCTCGGTATGAGATACGTGGCCTGCGCGTCTACTGGAAGGTAATCCAGATACGTGGAAACTTCGACCAAGCCTTAACCATAGTTAGAGATCTATGTGGTAGAGAGAAGATATACCTACTGAACTCGATCAACCCTTACAGGCTTGAGGGACAGAAGACCCTGGCCTTCGAGCTGAGAGACCAGCTCTACCCTAACCCGCCGGAGAACGTCATAGTCCCGGTGGGAAACGCCGGCAACATAAGCGCCATCTGGAAAGGCTTCTGCGAACTTAAAGACCTTGGACTTATAGACGACACGCCTAGGATGCTCGGCGTTCAGGCTGAAGGGGCAGCTCCGATAGCACGTGCGGTGAAGGAGGGATCCGATAAGATAGAGCCTGTCGCTAAGCCGGAGACTGTAGCGACGGCCATAAGGATCGGAGCTCCAGTAAACTGGAGGAAGGCTCTTCGCGCTGTTCGAGAGTCGGGCGGCACGGTCGAGGTGGTAAGCGACGAAGAGATCCTACAAGCTCAGAGGCTGTTAGCTAGGTCTGAGGGAATATTCGTCGAGCCTGCAAGTGCGTCCTCGATAGCCGGCTTAAAGAAGCTCGTGGCCAGTGGAATAGTAAAGAGCGATGAGAGGACAGTCTGCATCACCACAGGCCACGGATTGAAAGACCCCCAGGTTATACTGAACAACTTTCCCAGCCCGACCGTCGTCGATGCAGACTTTGAGTCCGTTAAATCGGCGATCAAACTAGGCCAGCCGCTCATCTTATCAGCGTGATCGCCCTAAAGGGACATGCGTCGACGCAGAGGCCGCAGGTGCTTCCCAGACATCTACTCCCGTCGAAGTTGACGTTGTATTCCTCATCGATTGTTATAGCGTTGACCGGGCATAGCGAGTAGCATGCCCCGCAGTCGACGCATTTATCCTTGTCTACGACTATCAGTTCACCGACCTTAACTTCGACCCCCTTAGCCTTAAAGCTCTCGATCACCCTCTGGGCCGACTGGTCAGGGATCTCGGCTAAGATCTCTCCGCCGCTCTGGTCTATCGAGGCGGCTAGAATGTTAACCGGGACACCCTGCTCCAAGATGACTTGAGAGGTAACCGGCTGGGTGACTATCTTCCCTCTAAACCTCAACAAGACTCTAACCATGACTCATCGCCTCCCGAGAAGCTTCGCTATATCTTCTGACGTAACTATCCCGAGAACCCTCCCATCGGAGTCCACTATAGGCAAAGCCGAGATTCCATGCTGAGCCATCCTCCTAGACGCGGCCTCCACGGTCTCGTCTGGAAGCGCCGTGAACACCCTTCTAGTGATCACCTTTCTTAGGTCTGTGATCCCTTGGGCGACGGCTTTGGTTACGTCCCATGAGGTCACGATCCCCGTAAGCCTGCCGTCTGGACCTGTAACGACTATGTGGTTAACGGAGTTCTCTATCAGTTTGGAGGCCACGGTCTTCAAATCCTCGTCCTCACTACAAGTCACGGCTGGGTGAGCTATGGTCTTGAGTAGGGTCGGCCCCTCAACCTGTTTCATCGGTTTAAACACCGTGTTTCTCGGAAGTCTCTCCACCGGAGCCGTCAGGAAGAACAAGCCTTCCTCGATCCACTTTTTAAGGGTTTCGGCTACGACCCTAGCTTTACGGATGCTCGAGAGAGGACTGACCTTTACATCTCTATCTTTGATCGTTATTCTCCCACTCTTCAACTCCTCGTAGCTCACTTTTCCCAGCTTAGGCCTATCTCTCCGAGGAACCCCATAATCCACTATGCTCGTGAATATCTCTTCGTCCTTCAACGCTGCTTTAGCGGCCAACTCCTCGTTTAATATGGGTATGGGAATCCCTATCCCGACATACAGGGTTGTCCCATACTTTGTGAAGGCTGCTCCACGAATGAATTCCGGATTCATCTTCTTAGCGTCACCGCGAACCATTATCGTGCCGAAGCCGGACCTCGGGTCGTGTTGAGTCCCTTCACCGATCACGTAGCCTTGAGTACCGCCCAAGAAGATCCTTGTACCCACCCCTATAGTCTCGTAGTCGGGATCCTTCATCAACGGATTTAACTCGCCTGAACCTGAGAACGTGGCGTTACCGTATCTGGGATAAAGCTTCCCCATGTAAGTGTACTTTATCTCGTCGCTACCGTTCGTCGCACAGTTATAGCGCTGGTAGCAGTTCCTGAAGTTGAGGAGGTAAAACTGGTTCAGGTCGTACTTGGTGAGGGTAGTCTCTATCCTCGTCCTTGGATAGCAGTCTGTTCCATATGCTACAGCCCTTAGCTCGACCTCCTTCCCCCTGATCAGGTCTTCTATAACGTGACCGCCTCCATACTCGAAAGGCTTGGTCTCAGACATCTGGGTCGCCCCGATATACAAGTCTACGGCGGCGCCTGGATGGGAGACTTCGACGTCGTTTATCCATGCCCTATGGATCTTGATCGGAGGGTCTGAGTGGCCGAGGTTGATTATGGCTCCGGAAGAGCACATAGCCCCGAAGGTGCCCGTAGTGACGACGTCCACCTCCTTAGCCGCCACCTTCACTCCCTTGCTCTCGACGAGCTCTATCATCTCCTCGGCCGTTAAGACGACCGCTTCGCCACGCCTTATCTTATCGTTTATCTCATCTATGGTGCGTATATTCTTCATCTAGCCGGCCTCCCTAACTTCAAC
>CAZVJZ010000122.1:0-3481 GCA_964627655.1 uncultured Candidatus Bathyarchaeia archaeon | reverse complement strand
CCCCTAGACCGATCAGAATAATTGATGTGAAATGAACGAAGTATACGTCGAGAAGGCTAAACGTCTTCTAAAAGAATTTAAAGGCGACGATTACGCTTTTGGGGAAAAAGCGCTCGAAAAAGTCGGTGAATATTCCCGTAGGATAGGGAAAAAGGTTGCAATAATAACCGGTAGAACCGGTAGGCGAATGGGGATCCTTGATCAAGTTCAAGGATCGCTTAAAAGTGAGGGGCTGGAAGTTCTCGACGTGCTCGACGGAGCCCGACCTAACACTCCCAGAGAAGACGTCTACAGACTAGCCTACCAACTCACGAGGCTGAGGTGTGAGGGAGCGATCGCTATAGGCGGTGGAAGTACGCTAGACGCTGCTAAAGCTGCGCTCGTATTGTACAAGTATGGGGGTGTAATAGACGAGTACTTCGGAACGGGATTAGTGTCCGCTAAGTCCGGCGGAGAGAGGATCCCGCTAATCGCCATACAGACAGCCAGCAGCTCCGCCTCCCACCTAACCAAGTACTCTAACATCACAGACGTCGTGACCTATCAGAAGAAGCTTATAGTCGACGACTCCATAGTTCCAAGGGCCTCGATATTCCAGTATGACGTGACAAAGTCTATGCCTCCAGGCTTCACGAAGGATGGGGCGCTCGACGGCATAGCGCACTGCTGGGAGGTCTGGATGGGGGCCACCGGGAAGAGTTACTATGATAGGGTGAGTGAGGTGGCCTATACAGGGATAAAACTGATAGTCGACGCTCTTCCTAAGGCCTTAGAGAACGGGGAGGATATGGAGGCTCGATATGCCCTTGGGCTGGGAACAGACTTAGGTGGATACTCGATAATGCTCGGCGGGACAAACGGCGGCCATCTAGGAAGCTTCTCTCTAGTCGACATACTTCCTCATGGAAGGGCGTGCGCTATACTCAACCCATACTACACGGTCCTCTTTGCGCCTAACATACAGGACCAGCTGAAGAAGGTGAGCAAAATATATGCTGAAGCAGGCTTCATAAGTGAAGACGAGACGAAGCTGACCGGAAGGAAGCTTGCGGAAGCCGTGGCTAAAGGGATGATAGAGTTCTCTAGAAGCATAGACTTCCCGACAACCCTAAAGGAGGCGGGAGCAACAGAGAAGCATATAGAGAAGATGGTTAAGGCGGCTAAAGACCCGCAGCTCAAGATGAAGCTTCAGAACATGCCTATACCGATGGACGCTGAAGCCGGAGACGTCGATAAACTGATGAAGCCTACGCTCGAGGCGGCGTACACAGGGGACCTAAGCTTAATCCCAGAAGTCTAAACCCTGATTTTTTCTTTTTATGGGCCGCAGTTTCGATTCAGGATTCTTCTACCTGAAACCTAACATGTAACAGGCAATCCGGAATGAAGATTAAAATTGGCGGAAGCGAACTATTTCATGGTGATCCCGTTGGGTTTAGAGGTTAAAGGTATAATCCCCGCCATGGTGACGCCGTTAAAGAAGGATGAAAGCCTCGACGAAGAAGGGTTGAGAGAGGTTATAAATTATCTCATCGAGGGTGGGGTGCACGGCATCTTCTGCTGCGGGAGTCAAGGTGAAATATACTCCCTCACAGACGAGGAAAGGAGAAGGGTGATCGAAATCACTGTTGACGAAGTCAACGGACGAGTACCGGTCTATGCCGGCACAGGCGAAGTAAGCACTCAGAAAGTAATTCAGCTAACTAAATACGCCAAGGATGTAGGAGCAGACGCTGTCTCTGTCATCACGCCGTACTTTATAAGACCGAACAGTGAAGAACTGTACGATCATTACAAGAAGATAGCCGAAACCGTCGACATCCCGGTGGTCCTATACAATAATCCCGGACGTACAGGCGTCAACCTAGACGCCCAAACGGTCAGCAGGTTAGCCGAAATAGATAACATAATCGGGATCAAAGACAGTAGCGGAGACTTAACTCTTACAGCCGAGTATATACGGTTAACTCCAGACGACTTCGCAGTGATAGCGGGACGAGACTCGCTCATACTTGCCACGCTGCTTTATGGAGGGAAGGCTGCTATAGCGGCCACGGCGAACGTAGCTCCACATCTAGTCGTCGACATATACGAATCGTTCGTCAGAGGGGACATTAAGAGGGCTAGGGAAGCACAGTTTAAGCTCCTCCCGCTTAGGTTAGCCTTCTCGCTCGGCACCTTCCCTGTAGTCGTCAAGGAGGCCATGATGTTGATCGGTAAGCCTGCAGGGCCTGCTAAAAGCCCGGTCGGCGGGATGACGGAGGAGAATAGAGAGAAGCTTCGTTCCATACTCAGAGAGCTAGGTTTAATCTAACTCTCCCTCTTTTTACTTTCACAAGGCTCCTTGAACTATAATGAACACTCCAAACAGTATAAACAATATGGAAGCGAAGAGTCCTACGTAGCTTCGTGGAATAAGCTTAGAGATAGTCTTTCCTGCTAGAACAGAGACTCCTGTAACAAAAGCGAACGCTGCTGCTACCCCAAGAAAAACGGTAAGTAAGTCCGTGTATCTCGCTGAGAGAGCTATAGTCATAAACTGTGTTTTATCCCCTATTTCCATTAAGGTAATGGTCAGGAAAGTGTATAAAAGCGAAGATGAACGCCTCTCTTCTGACTTGACTTCGCTTCGTCTTCCTACTATGAGACCGTAGAGTCCGTAGGCTATGAAGATAAAGCCTGAAAAGAACGTTACCGTAGCTAAGGGTAAGAGATTTCCGAGGGTTCCACCGATAAACACGTCTATCGAGTCCAATAATATGAAGGCGAGGAGCGCCCCCAAGAAAACCGATTTACGTGAACCTCTAACAGAGAGTGTGACTACGGCTAACTGTGTTTTGTCTCCTACCTCAGCCATAGCTAAGAGAATAAAAGAGCTGAATAGCGTAGTCCACTCCATTTCAAAGAAATAGACGTCGATGTTTATTTAACGTTTTTCTGTGAAGCCTCCTAGCCTCATCACGACTCACCGTTTCAACGGTGCACCTGAAGTGAGCAAATAACAGATGAATATTCGAACCGGCAAAATGGGTGAAACACTCATTCCAGCCTCTCTTACGCACGCTTCAGTAAAGTATTTAGCTTGCAACCCTCTTCCTAAGGATGGATAGTACATCGTTTAGAACAGCAGACACTGTTTCTTTTCCCGCTCCATAGCCGATTATAGTAACTTCTCTAGCTAAGTCTGTCTCGAAGTGTACGGCGTTTAGGTTTCCGTGTACGCATAGAGGATGCCGAAGAGGCACCAGCCTAGGCGAAACTTCAGGCTTATCGTCTACGACGCCGACCAGCTTTATCGCATAGCCAGCCTTCTTAGCGAGCTCTACAGCCTCTTGGGTGATACCTCGGATGCCTCTACGCTTAACGTCCCTAAACCTCAGATTTTTACCCATTATTGCGTTTCCTAGGATCACGACTTTGCAGACTGCGTCTATACCGTCTATGTCGTAGGAGGGATCCTTCTCTGCGTAGCCTCTCTCCT
>CAZVJZ010000121.1:604-3498 GCA_964627655.1 uncultured Candidatus Bathyarchaeia archaeon | reverse complement strand
CGGTTATGGTTCTCCTCGCATTGTCTATACCTCTATTCGAACTCTTAAACATCGAGAAGAGCCATCCCCTCTATAGATTCTTCTGGTTCTTCCCGAATAGAACCCTATACGACGTCTTTTGGGTGATCTATTGGGGGGTAGGGTTCACACTTATATGCCGTCTCGGAGTACTGGTCTTTAGGGAGCTCAGGAGAAAGAGAATAGAAGTCGTTGAGAGATAGAACCCACATAGTTTCTCAAACGTCTCCTCGAAATCGAAGAAATTTAGGTGAAGAATTGAAGGGCGAAGACGTTAACCGACTTAGATCTCTCGTCTTCTTAGCTTTCGGCGTATTCAGCCTCAACTTCGCCTTCGCTATCTACGGGTCTACCTACACGAACTTTCTAGTGAATGAGCTCGGCATAGAAGCCCTCCAGATAGGAGTCTTAGAATCCATCCGTGAAGTTCCAGGACTTTTGACAGCCTTCATCTTAGGACCTATGCTACGTTTCACCCAGCCGTTCTTAGCCAGCCTATTCTTGATAGTCTTCGGGCTCGGTATGTGTGGAGTCTCGACGGTCAGTGATTGGGTTCAGGTAGTCTTCTGGTCTTTTATATGGAGTGTAGGGTTCCACTGCTGGAATCCTATCAGGTCGTCGATGACCCTCGGTCTATCTGAGAGAAGTCGAGAGGGTAAGAGGCTTGGGCAGATGAACAGTGTCGCCTCTATTGCAGGTATGGTTGCAATGGCTTTCGTGGCTGTATTCTCTAGCTTGACAGCTATGAAGTATAGACTATTCTTCATCATCGGAGGTTTAACCTCGATCGCCGGAAGCCTCGTGGTCCTTAGAGTCAAGCTGAAGCATGAGACATCGACGAGGACACGCCTTGTCTTTCGCAGGAGATACACTATATACTATACGTTGAACTTCTTGGAGGGGGCTAGACGACAGATATTCCTAACCTTCGCCCCCTTCGCTTTGGTTAAAGTGTACGGGCTGAACGTGACGGTCATAGCCCTCTTAATGTTTGTGAGTAGGTTTTTAACGTTTTTCTCTTCACCTTATGTAGGTAAGATTGTAGATAGGGTGGGTCCAAGGTTAACATTGACTGTTAGCTACGTTCTCATGATAGGAGATTTCCTCGGATTCGCTTATATCCACGACGTTCACTTTCTCCTATTCCTCTACCTCCTTAACAGTATCTTGATGGTCGTGAGCTATATCTCCCAGACGACATACGTCAACGAACTATCCTCAACCATGGACCTTGTCCCCTCGCTTGCCATGGGGCAGACGATGAACCATATAGCCGCAGTCACTCTACCGTTAACGGGAGGTATAATGTGGAATGTCTTCGGGTATGAGGCAACATTCTTTATAGGAGTTGCCGTAGCACTATGCTCGTTGATAACGACCCAAGGAATAAGGTGCATGCGTCCTACAGAAGGTTACTCGCCTCTTAAAATTAAAGGTTAAACGCATATGCGATCATCTTTTAGATTATAGGAAACGTGTTTCTTAAACCAAGTCTCGTATCTTTCGGCGAGGTCTTCTTCAAGGTATTTTAGGCTTGTGAAGCCATAATTTCCGCTCTCGTCTAACTTCCTAATTGGTAGCTAACGTTTTCTGGTTATGGATATTATAAATTTTATCGTAAAACTGAAAAAGAGAGGGATATTATTCGCCTGTGAGTTCCTCTACTTCCTCTCTGCCTTTCTTCAGCTCCTCCGCCTGATCCTCGTCGAGTTTCAGTAGTAGGGCTTGAAACTCTCCGAAGTGTGTCTTCTCTTCTCTGGCTATGTCCATGAAGACCCTCTTCAGGTCTTCGTTGTCTGTGGTAGCCGCTAGCTGCTCGTAAAGATTAACCGCGTCGAGCTCCGCTATCATCCCTATGCGAACTAACTCCGAGTCAAGAGTCTTCTTAGTCAATCTATCCAGTTTTACAGGTACACTTGACAACATTTCGATCCACAACTAAACTTTAGTGGAGAAGAATATTTAAGTCGACCGTGTAAGCACAGGTTAAATCTTCGGGAGAAGGCTCGAGTACTTCTTTACTCGAGGTATTCCGCCTTCAGTCTGTATAAGCCATGTCATCCAGCATAGCTCTATAGGCCTGTAGCCGCATTGTAATGCTATCTCTTCGGCTTTCTTCACGAACTTTATGCCGTCGTTTACAGGCTCGTATCCAGCCCTCCTTAAGATATCGTTTATCACCCTCCTGACTATCTTGTCGGGCATGACTGTGTCTACACCACCCATCATTCGTAAATACTGGAAGGTCGATAACCCTACACCTTTTATGCTTCCTATTAGGTCGTTCTTCCAGTCTTCAAGTCTAGCGTTCCTCGCCCAGTTCCTCAGAGCGGTCTTATCGTCGTCGCTTATAGTTGATAGGCGGAGGGATACTTCTTTGGCGACCCTCCATGACCTGCGGTTCTTCCAGACGCTCATCAACATGTTCATATCTGCTTCGGCTAGGTCTTTAAGTCCACGTATAACTCCTGTCTCGACGAACCTAGCATTGAACTCTTGGACTTTCGGGACGACAGCCGTGAAGTAGTTTAAGCCTATAGAGGTGAAGGCTGCGTCTACTATCATCAAGACTACTCTTCCGTTCCACCTCTCCGTTCTGAGGCATCGCCCACAGTACTCCTCTATCCCTGAAACTTTTCTCATATAGGCATCGATTATGGCTTTAAGATTCTTCATAACCCACCCTATAGAGGATTTTTCGTGGATAACGTAAGTTAAGTTTTTCACAGAAAAAGAGCTTCAGGTAAGCATTTATAAATGGAGTGCATGATCGGGGGTTCACCTGAAAGGCCCTCCGAAAGGCTTAAATTTCAAGCCTAAAATAGAAAAATAGGGGAGAGAAACCCCCTGTTCCAATCGAACTAAAGTAGAATTGA
>CAZVJZ010000121.1:0-594 GCA_964627655.1 uncultured Candidatus Bathyarchaeia archaeon | reverse complement strand
GTCTAAGAATCTCGATGTGCTTCCTCGCAATCAAAGGTTCCAATCGAACTAAAGTAGAATTGAAAGTTAGGAAGTGGCGTATTGCTCGTCTTATGTGTTTAGGTTCCAATCGAACTAAAGTAGAATTGAAAGATCGCTCAAGTCTTCCAAATCGATTAGACAACGCCTGTTCCAATCGAACTAAAGTAGAATTGAAAGACTATACCTTATTATACTTGGTGATTGAGAAAATGAGTTCCAATCGAACTAAAGTAGAATTGAAAGCCAGACTTGATGGAGACCACGAAGGCAGATTTACCTGTTCCAATCGAACTAAAGTAGAATTGAAAGGTATTTGCTGGAGTAATTGTAGTAGTCTGGTTCTCTGTTCCAATCGAACTAAAGTAGAATTGAAAGAAAAAAGACGACGAAGAGGAGGTCATCAAAGTTTAAGTTCCAATCGAACTAAAGTAGAATTGAAAGAAAGTCAAATCGATAAGATCGACAAGGTAGTCAAGAGTTCCAATCGAACTAAAGTAGAATTGAAAGATAAGTCCCATTTAAGTAGATCGTAGTAATAGTATTGTTCCAATCGAACTAAAGTAGAATTGAAAG
>CAZVJZ010000120.1:0-3516 GCA_964627655.1 uncultured Candidatus Bathyarchaeia archaeon | reverse complement strand
GTAGAAGAAGCAATTCTAAAATACCTAGAGGAGGAAACGTCTAAATGAATCTTAACTTTTTAGCCCCAATCTCCCCGCCTAAACGAGTTCCAATCGAACTAAGGTAGAATCGTAAAGGTGAGGAGTGAAAACATTCTCTTTGGAATGACCTTCGAATGACAGTGCGGGCACTCCACTTCTGAAGTCATTAAAAACCCGATCTTAAAGTTTAAGGATGACTCTATAAAATTTTTTCCCGGCACAGAAATCTCTAGAACTGCCGGTTCGTTTAAACTTCTGTGTATCTATGTTCCGACTTCTTAGCCGTCCTAAAACCTTCTTTCTCAGCCGTTACCTCTATCTAGCTTCTAGGCCTTATATGCTTGTTTGCATGCTCGAATTTGCATAATCTCTAGGTCTAACGAGTTTTCTACCGTATTTTTCTAAGATCTTGTCATGCCTCTCGAATCCTCTGTTCAGGATATCAATATGAGTGTGTGATTCAATTTTAAAATCGTCTTTTTTACTGCTGTTAAAAGTTTTCAAGAAGATTCTCTTCCGATCCATCTTCTCTTCCTCTTCAAGTAGTATAGGTAGGTTGCATAGGAGACCTCTGGCGGGCAGCGGTGGTCTACCATCGGAATGTATCCCCCATCCTCGAGTAGGGGGGTCAACCTTTCGAGTTCTCTGTCGATAGTTCTCTCCCCGGCCGTTAAAGCTAGCTTGTTTATCCCTCCCATGAGGAGTATGCGGTGACCGTATATGTCCCTCAGCTTGTACACGTCTGTGAAGCGGGCTTCTAGGGGGAACATGCAATTTATTCCAGCCTTAAGCCACCCAGGAACTAGGAGTGATATGTCTCCGTCGCAATCAAGTGCATTGATCTTAACGCCGTATTCTCTCAGAACCTTGGTTACCCTCCTGTATCTTGGAACCATAAACTCCTCGAAGTGCTTTACGGATAGTAGGGGCCCCCTGCTATAGCACATGTCCTCCCACCATGAAGCGAAATCCACCTTAACCGACTTCAAGGCTCTCCTGATCAGTGTGATCCAGAGCTCTGTTAGGGTATCCATCATCTCGGCTATCCAGTCAGGGTCTCTGTAGAAGGTTATCGAGATCCTTTCGACGCCCATCCAGTTTCTAAGCCAGCCGTAAAGGCTTCCGACCCTTATCCCTAAGGGGTAGTCACGATCCTTATAGCTCTCTGCGATTTCATCCCAGTTTAAGGGGAAGCGGCCTGGAGTGTCGGGGTTGAAGAAGGGTTTAAGCTTCTCCCAATCCTCCCTGCTCTTCAACGGATGACGGATGTAGTGTGGTGGAGAAGAACTTTCGGTCATACGCATGTATATTCCGCCTATACCGTCGTCTACGATCGCTCTTCCGTCCCTCTCTTCTAGTATTCTCTCTGGAGGGGGAGGCCATAAACCGGTGTTGATCGGAAGCCACTCTAGACAGTCCCATCCCTCTAAACCTAGATAGAGCTCGACGTCTCTATTGGTCTTCTTCTCTAATGGTAGACCTTCTCTATGCCATCTGTCTATGGTCTCTGTCCAGTAGCCGAACTCGTAGTCCGGAACTCTATCGACCTCCTTGAACTCGAAAACCCTTAGAAAACGTTCTCTATGATTCAATTCAGCCCCTCTACTTCATGAAGTTAGTTAAGACAAAAGAGTGAAAAAAGATTTAAATGTTTTAATCTAAGTCCATTTTCAAGCCTAAGGTGAGAGGCTGTAGGAGGGTTTAAAGGATGTTTGTTTTCTCCTTCACGGAGTTCGATGATCCGGTTAAGGTTTTTAGCTTTACTCGGCTGTTAGGGAGGCCTGTTTAGGATTGGATGAACGTAGAATTCTCTCTTTATTGTCGATCCTTGCACCTTTGATCCCTCTATTTTTAGCCGACTTGCTGTCCGGAGACTACAAGTTGTTCACCTCCATAAACCAAGGGTTAAGTAGCCCCGCCCTAGACTTCACGTGCATATATCTCGCCCCCACACTCTTCGCAGTATCCTATACCCTAGCTTTAGCCGTTCTATGCATCTCTAAGGACGAGGACGACGTGTTTCACGGTGCGTTTTCACTCGTGAACGGGAGTCTCTCGTACGGCGTGGGGTCTATGATCAAAGTCTTAGTCAGGAGGCCTAGACCCTTCCAGATACTAGATGGTGTAAGGGTTATAGGCCTCTGGCATGCTAGCACCTACTCGTTTCCCTCCACCACAACGATGCTTGTATTCGGTTTAACCCTTCCGATACTCTTCAGAAAACCTAGGCATGGGTTTATCCTCACTGCGTTATCGTATCTCATAGGCTTTTCCCTCGTCTATACTGGATACCACTTCCCCTCAGACGTTATCGCCGGGGTTTTACTCTCTGTGCCTATAGCTACCTTCACGGTCGAGGTTGGAAGATATGTAAAGAACCTTCTAGGAAAGTTTAAGGTGGGATAGGCGGCCGGTGGAAAAGAAAATTTTAAGTACGAGTTATCTTTCGCCTAAAACCTTCTGATGAGAGATTATGGTGAAGTGTGTTGAGAGCCCGTAACTGGATACTGTTCTCTATAGTAGCCTTCCTCTGGGGGTCGAACTGGTCGGCCATGAAGGTCGGCTTAAGCTACGTGCCGCCGGTGTGCTTCGTGTTACACAGGTTCATCCTCTCCACGATTGCTTTGTCTCCTGCCTTCGTCTTCATGCATAGGAAGATACCTAGAGACGGACCGAGTTTACTTAAACTCCTAGTCCTCTGTGTAATAAACGCTTTTGGGATTATCGCAACGAACATCGGGTTAGTGGAAGAGAGTTCAGGTATAGGGGCAGTCCTCACCTATACCCAACCTTTCTTCGTGTTCTGTTTAGCCGTCCCCTTCTTGAAGGAGTCTGTCACGGTAGTGAAGGTCTTGGGGACGGCGGTCGGTTTCCTTGGAGTAGTTATCCTGTCCCTAAATAGCATAGGTTCCTTCACGCTTAACTCGACTTTCATGATGATACTAGGCGCCTTCCTGTGGGCCGTAACCGTAATCTACTATAAGAAACTTTTAAGTCACGTCGACCCACTCATCACTAGCTTCTTTCAGTTATCGGTAGGGATTATCCCGCTCGCCGCTTTAAGCTTCGTTACAGGCGGAATAGTTGTCCCACGAGATCTAAATTATCTCTGGATAATCTTATACGCTTCGATAGGAGCTTCGGCTATCGGATGGACCTTATGGCTTCTACTGCTGAGGGAGGAGGACGCCACTGTTCTTTCAGGCTCCAGTTTCATAGTCCCTATGATAGCGCTTATCTTTGGATGGTGGATTTTAGGAGAGCATATCCAAGTTAGGTCTGTCGTCGGTTCTGTTCTAATCCTAGCCGGTGTGTATCTGGTTAACCTACAGGTCAGGTGCAGAGAGCCTGAAGAGGTTTAGGTTCAGGTCTTCGAATCGCCGCTTTTATACTCCGATCTGAGGTAGGTTTTTTAGCCTCTTTTTACCTATTGAATCGGTCAGGTGAAATTTGAATGAGTAGAGGGAAGGTCTGGATAGGTTTACTTCTCGTGGC
>CAZVJZ010000119.1:532-3622 GCA_964627655.1 uncultured Candidatus Bathyarchaeia archaeon | reverse complement strand
GAATGATGAGCTTGATAGGAGAGTTCGCGGTTGTTCTAGTCGCCTTAACTCCTACACTTGTTTTAACTACTGGTTTATCCCTCGGAGTCTTGAACCCCGAAGTTTTAAATTTCTGCAACTTGTACATAATCGTTATCATGCCCCTTTCCGCCATAGGAGTTCTATTATATATAAGAGCAGTTTGTCCTGCAGAGGAAGGAGCTTCGGTAACCAAAGTAGCATTCCCAATACCCCTACTCGAAAACGTCTCGGTGAAAACTGAGGACCCCAAAAAGGATGTTCACTTCCTCGACAACAAAGACAAATGGATCCTGTTTAAATCTTCTTTAAAGAGGCCGTTAAACTTATTTTTCACCCATCCCTCATTCGTCGCTCTACTCTCCTTTCTCATCCTAGCTACTTTAATGTCTTATTTCCTCCTTTCAGGGACCACTCCAGAGAGGTTAACAACCTACACTCTTTTAGGCTCTTGCATAATCCTCGCTGTTTTACATGAGGTTAGGTTTAGATACGTCAGGTCTTTAGAAAGAAGGATACCAGACTTTCTAAGAGGTTTGGCGGAGGCCGTCGAGAGGGAAGGGTCGATTTTAAGGGCTATCGAACTGGTTCTAAAAAGCAGGCTTGGACTGCTGGGGAGAGAGATAAGGAGGATTAGCGCTACCAGATTGGGGGTTCCGCTCAAACAGGCTTTACTCATGATAGAGTATAGAACGGCGTCTCCGCTTTTGAAGAGGGTGCTGAGCCTACTTGCGAAGGCCTCTGAATCGACTAGAAATCTAAAGGACATCTTGATGATGGTCGCAGACGACTCAGAAACCTACGTCAGGCTGAGAAGAGATAGGTATAGAAGTCTCATAGGATACGCGGTCTCCACATACGTTTGCTTCATAGTATATGTCTACGTATATTGGATAATGAAGAATCAATTTCTCACCTCCCTGTCTGGAGTAAGCGGATTCCTCGTAAACCCGATGGCAGCGGAGATGGCGATTCAAGGATACTATATCGCTTTATTCTTAGGCGTCATCCTAGGTCTAACCGTGGGAGCCGTGACCGAAGGAAGCATCCTCTCCGGACTGAAGCACAGCATAATCATGGTTACGATCGCTATAGCCCTACTAGGGTGGTCTCCTTGAAAGGTCAATCGACGATATTAGCGCAGATACTCTTACTCGCTATGGCCATAATACTAGCGACGACCTTTACAGCCAGCTTAAACGCCCACGTCTCCTACTATATGAAGAGAAGGGAGTTAGCCTCAGTTTTTATCTTCACTCTGGATAAAGGCGGCTGGGTTAACTTCACCTCGATCCACTCCGGTGGAGACACAGTAGACGTCTTCGGTGAGATAAACCTCATATTTAAAAACGGAACCTCTAAACCACTAACCGCACTTTTGATCCGCGGCGAAACCAGACGTTCTATCCATGGAAGGTTTCAATTAAACTCCTTTAAGTTTGGGGAAACATTCAAGGTCTGTGTGAACTCGACAGGGCTAAACGATTGCACAGTCCACCTCCTTTTAAGTTGCCGCAGTCACGTTTTAGCGGAGGTGTATAAGAAGATTTGACATGTACCTCACCAGCGTTTTTAGTGAAGGGTGTTTCAACGGTGGTTGCAACCTCCATAATTCTAGCAGCGATCGTAACAGCATCCTTTGCCATTCAAGCCTTTGTAATTCCAGAGCTAAGGAGGGAAAAAGCCTACATCCACTCCCAGGACGTTTTAAGGAGTTTTGAAGAGTTATATTCAAAGGAGAGATGTGTGATTCCCCTATCCCACCCCGGAATACCCTTCTTCTCTCCCGCCTCCTCCACCGGCCAGTTGAGATACGACCCTCACGTAAGAATCCGGGTTGAAGTCTTCAACGTGACGGAGCTGAAGAAAGTTGAGAGACGACTGAACAGGCAGGAAGAGTTTGAAGTGAAGGACACGTCAGAAACCCTTTTCCTTTGCCAAAACGCATCCGACAACCTAGAAGCTAATTGCACATTTTCTAAGGACACTAAGAAGGTAACGTTTCTAATAACCTCAAAATCTTTGAACTATAATAACCTAACTCTGATTCGCTTTCAGTTAAAGGTGATGCTCGATTCAACCTTCGACGTTTACAACTACACCGTTGTTCAGGGCGACTCTTTTAGTTTAAACTTCATGAACCCGGTTTACAAAGCATCCTCCTTCATAAAGGAAGCATCTAGAGTATACTACGAAACGAACTCTTCGAATTGCTTCCTCTTCCTGAAATACCTTAAAGTCGAGCTTAAAAACGTAAGTTTCTCCGCGATGGGGGCGGTGATTTATGAATCTAGCGACTTTCCGCTTTCTTATGCGGCATTACCATGGTGCTTAATAGCCCTCGAAGCTGGAAACTCGTCTCTCGCAGCTTCTCCAAGGATTCTCTGGGTTAACGACACGCTGACCGCAAATCTATACAACTTTACCTGGGGCTTAGGAACGGTTGGTGGAGTGGGAAGCGCAAGTGTACATCTCCTAACCAGCGATTCTTCCTCCTTTAAATCTAGTTTTTCTAGATTATCTCTGAACTTCACCTCTACCTCCCTAAATCTTAAAAACTCGCAGCTACAGCTCGTTGACGTCCTCAAAAGCAGCGCACCTGAGAATATCAAAGTCTCTATACAACAAGGGGAAAACTGGATAGAAGTATCTTTCAAGGGAAGGGGAAATCTTGACTTAGTAGTTCACAACGTGAAAGCCGTTTTAAGTTAACTCCACCAGACAATAGATCTTTTACCACAAACAGGTTAGTGTTTCCATAGTTTATACCGCTCCCACTAGTGTGAGGATGATGTTTATGCAATTCCATGCCACCACGACACAGAATACTGAAACGAGAATCTTAAGCAACCAGAGAGCCTTCTCCCTCCACGCTATATAAGCTACCACACACGTAGCCAGCATCTTATACAACGTAACAGGCACAATCCCAAACATCCTAACCAAAAAGTTAAGCTCAACACCGTTTAAACGGGAAACTATAACATACGTGGACAGACAATCGAGGAGATACAGAAATTGAGCGGAAACGAAGAAGAACCTCAACCTTTTAAGATTTCCCATACCCGATCC
>CAZVJZ010000119.1:0-500 GCA_964627655.1 uncultured Candidatus Bathyarchaeia archaeon | reverse complement strand
ACTCTATATGAGTAGATATCGAAGTGTAGTATTACGCCTTATGAAAGCACAATAAAGATTTAATCTACCTAGACAATTTTTCATCTGAACAATATGGAGGTGCATTATTTACAATCGATATAGATAGCAAGCTCTATATTCGTTCCAGTAAATAACGCGCCTGAAAAGGGGAGATACCACAAAATTCATTAGAACCGCGGATGCCACAATTTTAGAGTTGGTTAAGGCATATTTAATCTCCTCTATTTTCACGTTTATCATCATCGGATATAACATTAAAAATAGCGGAATTGGAACATATGGCTTAAGAGACATAACTGTTTCAGAGAACAGTTTTCCAGTTGTTAGGCCTAAAACTATGGAGAGTGAAACGAAGATAGGCAGATACTTGCGGATAAATTGTGAAAACTTAAGCAGCATTTGAATTTACCTGACTATTAACACTGGCTTCTTGGTATGTCTGATCACGTTTTCTGAAACGCTACCGATCAATAATTCTT
>CAZVJZ010000118.1:3190-3665 GCA_964627655.1 uncultured Candidatus Bathyarchaeia archaeon | reverse complement strand
ACTACCTTTAACCTTTGGACTAACTCCTCCGTATGTTCAGAAAAGGGTTTAACGTATTCATCCGGCATACTGACTGGCGCCTAAGCAGACTTTTTAGCCCTCTCGATTATCTCTTGAGAGATCTGCTCCTTAGTCTTACCTTCAGTCTTTATACCAAGCTTCTTTGCGGTCTCTATGAGGGCGTCGTCACCTGACTCTAACGGCCTTTCCAACTCTACTTTAGCGGCCTCCTCGAACTCTTTTTGAGCTCTATCGAACTCTCCTTTGGCTCTACCCAAAGCTCTAGCGAGCTCCGGTATCTTCTGTGGACCCCACAGAATGATCACTATGGCTATTATTAGAATCACTATCCATTCCCAACCGACGATCAGCTTTTTCCACCTCCAACAAACAATTAAAATGAATTGACTTTATATAAGCATTTACCCTTTCGGCTATACTAAAAATGTTAGGTTGAATAAGACGTATCTAAATC
>CAZVJZ010000118.1:0-3180 GCA_964627655.1 uncultured Candidatus Bathyarchaeia archaeon | reverse complement strand
ATCTAAATCTTTAGAAAACACCGAAATTTTTATTTCGATTATCGGAAGTGTAACTCAGTCTACCTATTTCTCTCGAGTTTCCGGAGTAGACCTTTTTCACTATGAAAGAGGCCTCAAAGGCGCTTTCACATCCAGAAACACGTCTTATATTTTTTATTTACTCGAACCTCTCCATAAGACGATCACTACTGATTTCATAACATTTCATAGCTCACTTTACTGGTTGTTTGCTGTTAACCGCTTCTATCTTAGGCCTTTCATCTCTGTTTCAATGTATTGTTTTCTATAGCCGAAGGTCGATTAGACCCTTCTGAACAACCATCGTTTCATCGAACATTAATAAAAAAGTAAGGGTTGTTTGCTGGGTTTAACCTTTTACCGCCCCGGCTGTCAGACCACCGACTATATATCTTTGAATTGCGAAGAATAGAAGTGCAGGCGGTAGACTAGCCACGAAACAAGCAGCCATCAACCTGTCCCAAGGCACGAAGTCAGCCTTCATGTAAAGTAATAGAGCTATAGGCACAAGACGCATCTCTTCTCGAGTCACTAAAACTAACGGGAACAGAACATTGTTCCAAGCCAGTATGAATGCGTAGACCGCTGTAGCAGCTATCGCCGGAGTGGATAGAGGAAAGATTATCTTCGTGACTATTTGTAATCTTGTACAGCCGTCGATCATAGCAGCTTCCTCGATCTCTCTTGGAATCGTAAGGAAATAACCTCTCAACATCCAAAGAGCATAGGGTAACGAGACTGCTAATTCAGCTATTATCAAACCGAGATAAGTGTTCGTGAGACCCCAACTAGACAGCAAGAGGAATAAGGGCACCATGAGCACGACCACAGGAAATATGTAAGTGAATAAGGAGACTGTGGAGAGAACGTCTTTTCCTGGAAACTTTGTCCTAGCTAGAGCGTATCCACCAAAGACTGCAAGCACCGTAGCTATGGCCATAACAGAGAACGAGACTATGGTACTATTGATTAAAGGTTGCACTATAGATCCGCTTACCGTACGCTCTTTTTCACCTAAACCTAGTATAGCCTTTATAGAATTAGTAGAGAATTGCCGCGGAATTATTAGACCTTCATATATTTCGCTCTCTGGCCTGAAAGCTGTACTTATCATCCAGTATAGAGGTAGGAACACTTGGATCACTGCGAGAGCTGAAAGGAGATATATAATTATAATTCTGCTTCTCCTGCTTAACCTAATCATTCTTGTTTAAGCCCCCTTAGAATCAATGCTATTAATGCGATGAATAATGGAACTGTAAGGACGGAGACCGTCGACGCTATACCCAGGTCAAACCTACTGAACGCATGATAATAGATGAGTATCGGTATGATGAATGTTACGTAGCCTGGACCACCACGTGTTAAGAAGAACACCGTGTCGAACTCACCGAAGGTCCATATAGTGGAAAGGAGGCATACGACGAGCACCACATACTTAATCCCAGGTAACGTAACGTGCCTAAATTTGTTCCAAGCCGATGCTCCATCTATCGCTGCAGCATCGTAGAGTTGTTGAGGTATAGTTTGCAATGCACCGAGAAAGTTGACCATAAAGAATGGGATGCCCTTCCAAACGTTTGTGATTATAACAGACCATAAAGCTAGCTCTGGTCCTAACCAAGAGAGTCTCGTATGGAAAAATCTGCTTAGAAGCTGGTTGGCTAAACCTAAATGGTAATCGAAGAACCACCAGAATATAATCGCCACCACGAAGAGAGGTAGACCCCACGGTATAATACATATAGTTCTTACGATACTTCTACCCCTGAAGTTCTGTGTTAAAAGTAACGCAAGGCCTAAGCCGCATAGAAGCTTAAGGATAACGGCGACTGCCGTATAAAACACCGTTACATAAAAAGAGTGATAGAAGAGCGGGTCACGCAAAGTCTCTATATAGTTTCCAAGTCCGATAAAGATCGCTTCCTCACCGAAAATTTTTCTGAAAAAGCTGATATAAATCACGTAGGCAAACGGGAATAAGATAACTAGGAATAAGGTTATGAATGCTGGGCCGCTAAAAAGAAGGCCGGCGAGGGCCTCTTTATTTTTAAGAGAGGCCCCCCACTTAAGTTTCATCCTAGATCATCTACGAAACTTTTACTTTCCATAGTGCCTTAAGAATATCTCCTTTATCTTCTCGTAGGTGTTATCTATAGCCTCCTCGACAGGCTTCTTATCTACAAGCACGTCAGAGAATGCGTCGGCAAATACGAATTTAGACATAACTTCATCTGCAGCGCCGCAAGGCTCATTCAGCGAATAGGTGTAGTCTGTTAGTGTTCCTCTAGTGCCCTCTATGACTCTAGCCCAAACTTCATCCTCTTTAGCCAGCTGATCGCCTGTACTCTTGAACACTGGATAGGCAGCATAGTAACCGGATTTTATGAAGTTATAGTAAGCTTTCTTATCTTTGAATATGTAGGCTAAGAGGTCTTTTGCGAGGTCTAAGTTCTTTGACTCTTTAAACACTACCATAGCTTCCTTCGAGGCCCAATGGAATCTTCCAGCCGGGCCTTTAGGTGCAGGAAGCAGAACGGTCTCTGAAGCAAGTTTGGGATTTCTAGTTACCGCCGCATAATATGGAGTAGGACCCTCACAACACCATGCAGCAGTTCTCGTCAGGTAGGCGTTATTATTGAGCATCTCGTCTGCCCTGAGCATTTCAGGCGATATGAGACCCTCATTGAATAGGTTGACTATTAGCTGAAGCGCGTCATAGGATTCTTTACTCTTATATTTGAGAGCGGAAGCACTTCTTCCAGTTGTGAGTTTTCCTCCGTAAGGCCACCAGAACATGTGCCATGTTTCACAGCCGTCGTAACATTTGCCGAGTGTGTATCCCATCGGGTACATGTCAGGATGCTTCTTCTTAACCTCTCTAGCAAACTCTATATAGTCATCTATAGTGTCTAGCTCATCGATCGTCCTTCCAACCTCGTCGGCAAAAGGCTTTATCAGATGCACGACGTTTACGAAGAGGAATAAGTCGATCGCGTAGATGTGGCCGTCTATCGTATACCATCTCTTTATCTCATCCAAGAGGTCGTCTTTACCGATTTCATTTATTACATCGTCTATCTCGGCAAGATGCCTCTCCTTTGGGTTTTCAGCTAACAGAGAGACCAGCGTACCAGCTCCGAAGGCAAGGTCTGGCGGATT
>CAZVJZ010000117.1:0-3680 GCA_964627655.1 uncultured Candidatus Bathyarchaeia archaeon | reverse complement strand
CTTATTCGCTTGTTAGGTTCAGATTCCGCGGATCCGGTAAAGTAAGCTTCGCTTTAATCGCAACGAGATTCATACCGCCGATCTCGTTAACCGTACCGATATTCTTGATGTCTAGGGCTTGGGGACTTTACAACACGTTAACCATACTTGTGTTGGTGACAACATACCTGAACTTGCCGACGCAGGTCTGGTTATTGAAAGCCTACTTCGAGGCTATACCGTGGGAGATGGAGGAGTCGGCGATGATCGATGGTTGCACAAGATTAGGAGCATTCTTCAGGGTTATCGTCCCTATGTGCGCTCACTTCATGGCTTCAGCCGCTATCATCACGTTTCTAGGATGCTGGAACGCGTTCTACTGGCCACTTGTACTAACTTCCGGTCCAGAGAATGAGGTGATAGGCCTTGGAATATACCACTTCATCGGAGATGGTATGACCTACACAAACGAGATATGCGCAGGTGGGATAATCTTCTCCCTGCCGGCGATACTGTTATGTGTCTTTGCAGGTAAATATATATTGAGAGGATTAGCCGTAGGTGGTTTGAAAGGACTTTAGGAGTGATTGGATAGATGATACCTGTAAGCGGAAAAACCCTTACCGCTATGGCAGTTATAGTCTTGATATACCTAGGAGCGTATGTCGCTGAGACTTATACATGGCCGTATGTAGATTTACCGTCTTCGGCGGTCTTCAGGGAGATCGAAGGTCTACCCGTACCATTAAGAACTCCCCTAACACATCCAGACAAGCTAGATTCAATGGTTAATTTAACTGATGTTGAGGGCCCTGTCGAACTAAGAATAGTCCTCCGAGTACTCAATAACGGTGGCTCAGGATGGGTACACGTAGGATGTAAGATCATCGACGCCACAGACGAAGAGTTCGACCCTAAAACAGGCCGAGACCTATCAATAAACCCTGCTACAGAGAAGGTTATTATGGATCTTCAAGGTTCAGTCTACTGTGAACAGTTCGTTTCTACCCCAATAGAATTCAACGTCACGGTTCCCGGTGGAAGGATCTACAGGTTCGTGCCCTACACTGTTACTGCACTTGGGGTTCTAGAGTGGAGGATAGGACCGCAGTCAGGAATCTAGAAACGTGTGCTTAAGACATGAAGACCAAGCAGAGAGTCGCTGATTGAACTTGGACTTGAAGATGCAATCAAAGACTTATACGCGCCAGCATGTAACGTAATTTGACCAGTCAACTTTTAAGGATGCGTGGCAGAGTCATATTTATGCCTGAGAGGGGTTAGGTATTCTCTAACCGTTAGGGAGGAGACTGCTAAGAGGGTTAGGGAGCAAGCTAGGGCCAGAGGATTAACCGTGGATGAGCTCATAAACGAATTCTTGACGGCGACTTCAAGGGGATGTTTGTTAACATGCAGCCTCCTCGGGGCAAGGATTAAGGCTGGAAACATGCAGAAGCACATGGCTAAGGTGCACCCAAAAGCGTTTAGAAAAAGTTCCATCCAAAATTTACGTTACAAACTGGCGCGCATAACCTGTGAATAATTCTTCTTTTCATGCTCTCTGGTTTTTGGAGAGTTTTCTGGAAGGCCTTAATATGTGAATGGGCTAGAGATGGGTGGGTCTCTAGAGTCGGGGAAGGCGTGAGAGTCGACCGCCCATAAGAAGACCTATATTCTACACCAGATCTTTCAGGAAAGGCCTTAATATGCGATGGGCTAGAGACAAGAGTGTCACGCTGGTTATCACCGCTACCGCCACACTTAAAGAGAATCCTGTAATGGCGACCCCTAAGGCCGTGGATGCAGCTGGAGGATGTTCCGTATCCGTGATCACCATAGTTAAGGTTGAGAGGCCGACGGCTAGTGAATACGCGAATGCTGAATATAGGAACGATGGTTGAGGGATTAGAGCACAGAGCGACCCTAGGGTGAGACCGATTAGATGTCCTCCGATGACGTTCCTCGAGCGGGCTGTAATGCTTTTCGGCATCGCGAAAACTATGAAGGCCGTGGCTCCTATAGCCGCGATCACCACGGAGTTTTCGATCGTTATGACGAAAAGCACCAGAAACACGGTTGCGGCTGCGAGAGAACTCTGTGAAAGGAAGTTCCTCCAAAGTTTTCTATCATCCATCCTAAGACCTCTTTCGAGGGTTTTATAAATCTGCTTTTCTGACGACTTAAACCTTACTATGGAGTTAAGGAAACATAAATAAAGGACGGAGAAGACGATTCTTGAGGAACGTGAACAGGCATTACAGAGGACCACCCTAAAGTTGAGAGGAGTGATATAAGTTGGGTAAAATATTCGTTTCGATGAAGGTTTTTCCGTCAGACGTGAACATCGACTTAGAAGAGTTGAAGGAAAGAATAAGGCAATCCCTGCCAGAGTCGGCTTCGATGAGGAAGGTTCAAGAGGAGCCTATAGCTTTCGGCCTAGTAGCCCTGATCCTGCATATAGTTATCCCGGAAGAAGAGTCTGGAATAATGGAACTACTGGAAGAACGAATTAAAGGAATCGAAGGTGTAAGTCAAGTAGAAACCTTAGCTATAGGAAGAATCTAAAGGAAAAACTTAGAATCTTTATATAGGATTTCATCTCTCAATCTTCTCTAGAGGAGATTTCATTCAGTTATATCTGGGGAGATAGAAGGATTGTCCGAGGTACCTCTGAGGGTTGGAGACGCGAAGCAGCGTGACGTAGGTAGGGGAATCGCTAGGATAGACCAGGAAACCATGAAGAAGCTAGGCGTATCTGCTGGAGACGTGATCGAGATTATCGGGAAGAGGGCTACGAGCGCTATAGCTTGGCCTGCATACTCTGAGGATCAAGGTAGAGGGATAATCAGGATAGACGGGTTAACCAGAAAGAATGCGGGGGTAGCGCTAAACGAGTACGTCACCGTTAGACGCGGGAAAGTTAAGGAGGCCATACACATAGTCTTAGCCCCCATCGACATGAGGCTGAACGTCGACGAAGACTTCACGAACTTCGTGAAGAACAGGCTTATGGAGAGAACATTCATCGAGGGAGACTCGACGCTCGTTATGATGCTAGGCCATGCCATCCCATTTACGGTCGTGAAGACGAGGCCTAAGGGGATAGTTAGAGTCACTTACAACACGACTCTCCAAATCCTTAGTGAACCGGCGCCTGAAGCTAAAGGTGTTCCGAGAACGACCTACGAGGACATCGGCGGGCTACACGAGGAGATACAGCGGATCAGGGAGATGGTGGAACTGCCTTTGAGGCATCCAGAGATATTCCAGAGATTAGGTATAGACCCGCCTAAAGGTGTTCTGCTTCATGGTCCTCCCGGATGTGGAAAAACGCTTCTGGCAAGAGCCGTGGCAAACGAGTCTGAAGCAAACTTCTACTCTATAAACGGTCCGGAGATCATGTCTAAATTCTATGGCGAATCAGAAGCTAGGTTGAGGGAGATCTTCCAGCAGGCCGAAAAGAACGCTCCTAGCATCATCTTCATAGACGAGTTAGACGCTATAGCGCCTAAGAGGGAGGAGGTTACAGGCGAAGTCGAGAGGAGGGTCGTAGCCCAGCTCCTTGCCTTGATGGACGGTCTAAGCGGTAGAGGGAACCTTATAGTCATCGGCGCGACTAACCGGCCTGACGCGCTCGATCCAGCCTTGAGGAGGCCTGGCAGGTTCGACAGGGAGATCGAGATCGGCGTTCCGGACAAGAA
>CAZVJZ010000116.1:518-3696 GCA_964627655.1 uncultured Candidatus Bathyarchaeia archaeon | reverse complement strand
GTCGAGGCTTGTAGGGCCGTCAGAGAGAGGGTTGGAGACGAGATGCGTCTGATGCTGGATTGTCACCATAACTACAGCCGCATCGAAGCCTTATACATAGGCAGGGAGCTCGAGAAGCTAGGTTTCTACTGGTTCGAGGAGCCGATGAACGAATACTCCATGTCCTCATACAAGTGGCTAGCGGATCAGTTAGATATCCCGATAGTCGGACCTGAGACAGTCGAGGGTAAGATGTATTCACGGGCCGAGTGGATTCTGAGTGGAGCCAGCGACATAAGTAGATGCAGCGTCTACCATGGCGGAATAACAGGTTTAATCAAGGCTGTTCACCTCTGCGAATCCTTCGGGATAAGGCTGGAGGTTCATATAGGAGGAGCAGGAAACCTTCAGGTTCTAGGAGCTATGGGAATACCGGGAGAATACTACGAGAGAGGATTACTCCACCCACTCCTCGGCTACGAGGATCGTACACCATGGTTGAAGAAGATTATTGATCCGATGGACAGTAAAGGCTACGTGAAGATACCCCAGAAACCAGGCTTAGGCTACGAGATAAACTGGAACTTCATAGAAGAGAACAGGGTTGAAGGTACTTAGATGAGTGTTTCCCTTCTTCACCTATATAGATAATTAAAGTGGAAGCCTCCTTGCTGAGTAAGGATGCTATAAGAAGGAAGATCTGGATGTTGCTAGAGGAGTCTGGAGTTTCAAGGTTCCCAAAACCGATCGAGGGTAGGATACCGAATTTCGAAGGTTCAGAGAAGGCGGCAGATATACTTGCCGGTCAACCCGAATTTCAGAACGCCGAGGTAGTTAAGGTTAATCCTGACTCTCCTCAGTTTCCAGTGAGAAGAAGGGTGCTTACAAGCGGAAAACTTTTGGTTATGCCTACACCGAGGTTAAGAAAGGGCTTTCTGGTCTTAGACCCGGAGAGTATTCCGAGAAGTGTCTTGGTGAAGGCTTCGACGATTAGAGGAGCTTTTAAGTATGGTCGACCATACCCTCTCGAGAGGCTACCTAAAGTGGACTTAATAGTCGCTGGCTCGGTCGCCGTGTCTAGAGACGGTGTAAGGATCGGTAAGGGAGGAGGATACAGCGAGCTAGAGTACGGCGTCTTAAGGGAGCTAGGGTTGATAGACGAGTCTACGCCGGTCTTCACAACTATACATGACCTTCAGCTAGTCGAGGAGGCTCCTAAAGAAGAGTATGACTTAATCGTCGACGGGATAGTAACGCCGAGTAGGGTGATCAGGATCGACGGCGTGTCTCCTAAGCCTAGAGGTATAATGTGGGAGAAACTCGCCAAAAGATATTTGGAGGAAATCCCCATACTGCGTGAACTGAAAGCCTTAACCGATTTAAGGGGAAAAAGAGATGAAATAAACCTACTTCACCCTATACTTCTCTAGGGCTTCTTCGTCGACCGTTATGCCTAAACCTGGCCCCTTAGGTACTTCGACCTCGCCTTCCTTAAACTTGAACTCCTCGATTATCAGGTCGTCCTCGTAGAGGTGTTGGCTGAAGACGTGGGTTATCGAAGGTAGGATAGCCGTCTTCATGGCGGCTGCTAGGTGTATGCCGAAAGCCTCCATGGGTCCTAGGCCTACAACCTCTATCCAGAGAGGCATCCCCTCTACCATGTATCCTCCGCTTGCGGAGGCTTTACCTACGGCCGTTTCGGCTAGAATTCCACTTTTAAGCATGGCTCTCGCTCCGTGTTCCTCGACTACGAAGTAATCGACCATCCTCCTCTCTATGGCTGTCATCGGGTTAGGCGTCCACTCGGAGCCTGAACCCCAACCCATATGCATGGCCAGCGGTATAACGGTCTTGCCTTTAAGCTCCCTATAACCCTCTATATCCTGCTGGGGTAGAGGGCTCTCCATGCAGAAGACGTTGTATCTTTCGAGAGCTTTAGCTACCTTCACGGCCTTAGAGACAAGCCATAGAGTACAGTTAGCGTCGGCGATCACTTGCATCTCTGGAACAGCCTCGTAGATGGCTTTGACCTGCTCGACGGGATCCCGTGCAGGGCGTATCTTTATCTTGTGGACTTTAAAGCCTGCCTCCGCGGCTCGCCTCGCCTCGTCCGCTAAGACTTCGGGAGGGAAGCAGTGGCTCCAGTATGCTACGTTCACTTTCTCCCTATAAACTGGCCCGAAGAGCTTGCAGACAGGTAGCCCGAGCGCCTTACCCATAAGGTCGTAAAGCCCTACCTGTAGGGGCCATAGAGAGTCGTTTAGTATGAACTCGAAAGGACTATGCCCTACGATCTTCGGGATAAGGCCTCTGGCATCCGGCCCATCTGCGTAGCCTATAAGACCGTCGTCCGTATATATCTTGTACACGAACCTATGCGCTCCTTCAGGTGGCATACCTGCCTTACCCATGTGTTCTCTAAGTCTCTCGACCCAAGGAACCTTAACCTCAAAGACTTCGACCCTAGTTATCTCCATCTCTCTTACCTCTCCATCTAAAACCTTTAAATTATTATATAGCATTTTCTATCCGGTTAGGAGTCGCCTCTTTTAAGATTTAAACCAAACTTTATCAGTCTATGTCTTCATTAGAGAGTGTTCTTTCTACGTTTCAGCCTCTTTTACACTCTCCAAAGCAACCTTACATCGCCACTCCGGAAACCTCTTTCAAGATCATATTATCTAAAGAAATCGACGGGGGAGGAATACCTGTCCTCCATAGGCTTTAAGTCGTAAATCTTAATTTTTTAGGGCTCTTAATTATTCGAATAGAAGGAGTAACAAAGCAAACCATGGTCTAATATTCTTTCGGGTCTATACGTTTTATGCCTATCACCTTATCGAAGTCTCTGTCAGCAGATAGTATCGATGTAACCCCTGCTTTCTTCATGGTTACTACGTGAACGGCGTCATATGGACTTACATCGAACTCCTTCGAAACTTCGATTGCTTCCATGATGTCTATTTGATCAAACTCGTAGACTTGAATTTTAAGCGAGATTATGGCGTCTATGGTATTCTTGACGTCTTCTCTATCTAATCCGTATTTCCTTAAAGCGTTGGCTACCTCGATCGGTGTTAAAGCCGATGTTACGGCGTCGATCTCTCCATTAAATATAGCCTTCACAATCTTGGTGCATGGCTTGCCGTACTCTCTATCTAGAATTTTCGTGTAGAAAAAGACGTTACTGTCTATGTAG
>CAZVJZ010000116.1:0-508 GCA_964627655.1 uncultured Candidatus Bathyarchaeia archaeon | reverse complement strand
GTACGTGACGTGGATAAGGTTTCTCACCGATCAGGAAGCGTAAAGGATCCTTAACTCGCTTAAATCTTCTTAACAGAATGTTGTTCTCGTCGACCGCCTCGACTAGAACGACCTCTCCCGGCTTTAAGCCAACCCTCTCCCTGACTTCTTTAGGAATGGTTACCTGAAACTTACTGGTAACGCGGCTCCTAGCCAAGAGTATACCCCATACTGAAAGAAGGTATACAAGTATATAAGTCTACCATAGCATAAATTGTATGTTAAATATTTCCTAATGATATTAGAGGTCTAAATCGTTAACTTCAGGAAATGAAGGTTCGATCTCCCTAAGCATAGGTGGCCTATACCTCGTAGGCCTAGTTTTTCTGGCCGCCAGCCAATCGCATATAACTAGATATCCGGCAAGTATCGAATACTGTTTAGGCGGACGGCCGACACCCCTAAGGATGCGATCACATAGACTTCTGAGACCCCCTTTATATTCTCTCTCAGTTTACTTAGCGTTAAG
>CAZVJZ010000115.1:2166-3722 GCA_964627655.1 uncultured Candidatus Bathyarchaeia archaeon | reverse complement strand
CTTAACTCCTTCGAGGTCCTTGAATTTAGGTCCCACTATATTATGATAGTTATGCGTGTGTTCGTCTGAGCAGGAGTTCATGCCGAAATCGAATATGACTTCATTTCTTTTAGGTCTGCTTATACATCTGGTCAATACTGTTAGGGCGCACTCGAATACCTCCAGTCCCTCGACTTCACGCGAGCACCAATCGTTAAACACGTAGCTCCCGGCTTGAACCCCCACGTTCTTTAGATGTGGATATTCAGGTGTGATGTTCCATGTACAGGTGTATCCTCCACTCAGCATTTCGACGTTTATCCCGGCGTCCTCTACCTCGTCTTTCAGAGCAGTCACCTTATCTAGGGTCTCGAAGTGTCTTCTCCTCCTCTCCTCCCAGCTCTTTATAGCAGATAACGTTCCTTGATGCCACCAGAAGCCTTTGAAGTCTATTCCCTTAAACTTCACCAGCTCCTTTACGAATTGTTTCGCCTTCTCTATCTCTACCCCGCAGCTCACCCTCCCCATATAAAGCTCGACCGCTACGTTAACCTTTGTGTCGTTAGCCAGTGCTATATCTGAAATCTGCCTTGCGTTCTCTAGGTTGTCTACGCCGACCGTTATATTGGCGTGTTTGGATAAGCTGACTAGCCTCCGTATCTTGTTCACGCCGACTACTTCACTGGTGATTAGTATATCGGTTATTCCACAGTTCACATAGTATTCAGCGAGTCCCAGTGAAGTCATGGAGACTCCGACTGCTCCGGAGGCTAGCTGCTTTCTCGCGATTATCGGTAGTCTATGGCCTTTCTGGTGAGGCAGTAAGGCGGCTCCCTTCTTGCTTCGGTAATAGTCGGCCATAGTTTTTATGTTTTTTTCTAAGGCTTCTAGGTCTATCAATAAAGCAGGAGTGTCTATCTCCTCTTTGTCCATCCCTATACGGGCATGATCCGACATATGGGCTCCCTTCTACAGTTAACTTAAAGAGATTAAAAAAGATTGAGAACCTTTATTTTTCTGGTTAACCTTAAGTTGTTTGAGGCAGTGGAATGTTGAGCGGATCGGGTCAGCTTAAGAGTAAAGTTATTCCCGTCGAAGTGGAATGGAAGGGCGGCAAACTGGTAGAGGCTAGGATAAGAAGTATCCGTTTAACTATGGATGCGCCGCCCTTTGAGGGTGATGAGGGGGAGAGTTTAGGCCCGTCGGCCACCGAGACTTTCATTGCTGCTTTGGGTAGATGCCATATGATGAGTATACTAAAGGCCGCTAAGGACGAGGGGGTCGAGATAAAGGCTTTAAAAGCTAGGCTGGAAGGTGTTGTGGAGAGGAAAGATCCTGAGGAGACTGGTTTCAAGCAGCCTACATGGAGGATTAAGGGTATAACCATAAATCTCGAGGTAGTCTCCGATGCAGACAACAGGAAAATAGCTAGGGTGTTACGTGAAAGCCATAGATATTGCACTGTGGGAAACGCTGTGAAGGATGGTATTTCAGGAAAATACGGTAAAGTAGAGATAAAGAAACCTTAGAGAACCTCTACTTTAAGGAGAGGGTCTTCTTTTTAAATAAAAGTTTAA
>CAZVJZ010000115.1:0-2156 GCA_964627655.1 uncultured Candidatus Bathyarchaeia archaeon | reverse complement strand
GAGCTAATTTTTAGATCTTCTAGAAGGTTTTCATTATGTTCGATAAGCCTAAGATACTCGTAGTCTCTAGGTCTTTCGGCGTTTACTGTAATGAAGCAGTCGAGATCCTTAAGGCTTTCTCTCTGGTTGAGAGGAGGAGGGTATCGACCAAAGAAGAGCTGAAGAGCATCATCAAAGGTTACGACGGTCTAGTGTTGGGTAACGAGAGGTTGGATAGAACAGTCCTCTCAGAGGCCGATAGACTTAAAATCGTGGCTAGGCATGGAATAGGAATCGATAACATCGACCTAGAAGCCGCTACAGAGAGGAGGATAGTAGTAACCTACACTCCGGGCGCAAACTCCGATTCGGTCGCGGAATACACAATCGGCTTGATGCTGAACTTAATGAGGAGGATAAATAAGGCCCACGAAGAGGCGTCGAAGGGTGGCTGGAGGAGGTTTATAGGATTCGAGCTTATGGGTAAAACCGTAGGTATAGTCGGTTTCGGTAGGATAGGGAGAAGGGTTGCTAGGAAGCTTTCAGGCTTCGACGTTAAGCTCATCGTCTACGACCCCTACGTGAACAGCGAGGAGGTCAAAAGATATGGCGCGGAGCTTGTAAGTTTAGAACATCTTCTAAAGTCTTCTGACGTTGTGACGCTTCACGTTAAGTTGACAGAGGAGACTAGATATCTGATAAACAAGGAGAGATTGAAACTCATGCGTAGAGGATCTTTCCTCATAAACACTTCTAGGGGCGCCGTAGTGGATGAGGAAGCGTTATATGAAGCCCTTAAGAATGGGGATCTAGCCGGAGCTGCCTTAGACGTCTTCGAGCATGAACCGGTCAGTCGAGATAACCCGTTACTCACCCTAGACAACGTGATAGTCTCTCCTCATATGGCAAACTTCTCGGTCGAGGCTTTAAGAAGGATGGACCTCATGAACGCTAGAGACCTAGAGCTCTTCTTTAAGGGTGAGAGGCCTATACACGTCGCGAACCCGGAGGTGCTGGAAGGATGAGTGAAGACCTCCTGCTTGGGGTCGATATAGGAACCACGGCGGTGAGGGCCTATGTCTTCACTTCAGACGGCAGGATGGTCGCTGGCTCCAAGAAGGAGGTCAGGATCGAGTATCCGAGGCCTGGTTGGGCTGAGGAAGACCTAGACGAGATCTATCTGTCTACGGTCGAGGTTATAAGAGAGGTGGCTAGCTCCGTCGGCGGTAGGGTGAAGGCCGTCGGATTTAGCGGACAGATGCACGGGCTCTCCTGCGTCGATAAGGAGGGTAATCCGTTAACTAAGCTCATACCGTGGATAGATGTCAGGGCTTCAGAGCAGGTTAAGGAACTCACGGCGAAGATAGACGAGAAGGAGCTTTATAGGCGAACAGGCTGTCCGCCGCTCTTCATCTACGTGGCTCCAAAGGTTTTATGGGCTAAGAAAAACATGCCGGAAGAGTTTGCTAAGTGCAGAAAAATATTGACCCCGCAGGACTATGTCGTATTCAAGCTCTTCGGGGAATACTACACCAACCCTTCGCTTGCTTCAGGCTCGCAGATCCTAAACATAAACGACGTTAGATGGGACAGCAAGATCCTCGAGGTCCTGGAGATAGATGAATCTATCTTACCTGAGCTCGTCGAGGGGGACGTCGTGCTGGACACCTTACCTGGTAGAGCGGCTAAGCTTCTAGGTTTAGAGCCTGGGGTACCCGTGGCCTTAGGCGCTTCAGACGGAGCTCTATCGAACGTCGGTTTAGGGGCTGTTAAGGAGGGTGTATGCGCCGTAAACCTTGGTTCGAGTGGAGCTGTGAGGATAATCTCGAAGCGCCCGATCCTAGACGAGAAGATGAGGTTCTTCTGTTATTACGTAGCGTCGAGGAACTGGCTTCCTGGAGGAGCCATAAACAACTGTGGCATAGTCTTGAGGTGGTTTAGAGACAACTTCGCCGAGAAGGAGGTTGCGGAGGCGAAGAAAGCTGGCGTGGATGCGTATAAACTGATGGATGAGGAAGCTTGTAAGGCGCCGGCTGGCTGCGACGGCTTGCTATTCCTTCCCTTCATGTCAGGCGAGCGTTTCCCTATTCGAGACCCATATGTCAGGGGGATGCTGTTCGGATTAAGCCTAGCCCACGGCAAACCGCACTTCATAAGGAGTATGATGGAAGGTGTAA
>CAZVJZ010000114.1:0-3737 GCA_964627655.1 uncultured Candidatus Bathyarchaeia archaeon | reverse complement strand
TTTATATCCTTTTTAGGGAAGTAATATGTTGATGAGTTTATTAAACCGCTATTTTATAGAGAGAACTGAAGAAATCCATTCTTTGGACGATAAAGTCAGAAAGTTAAGAAGATATACAAACCTATCAGAATATCAATCCAGAGTATACGTCTCTTTAGTTTTATATGGCCCTTCTAAAGCCTCTGATATAAGTAGACTTAGCGGAGTTCCAAGAACAAAAGTCTACGAAGTATTGAAAGTCCTGATCGATAAAGGTTTAGTTGAGGCTATACCTACTAAACCAGCCATGTTTATCACACGCTCACCCATCAACGCTTTTAAGAACAGACTTCGACTTTTAGAGAGGAGAGTAGCGGATTTTAGTAGACTCTTGGAATTTTTGGAAAACTTCTACCGAAAAACAAAGAATAAAAAGATCGAGGAAGCTAAAATCTGGATCGTATCAAGAGACGAAATCATAAATAAGATTCAAAATATGATCTCTGAAGCTAAAAACTCCGTAATCATACTCACATCTAACGATGGATTAACTCTAATCTATAGAAAACTGAACAAGATTATTGATGAACTTACAAAGAAAAAGCTAAATGTTAAACTTCTCACTTCTAAAGACTCCGATGGAAGCTTCGTAGCCAAGGAACTAGGTCACTTGTTTGATATATGTTATGTGCCCTTTGATTTACCGATCCTTTACATAAGCGTTGATGGAGAGAACTTTCTTCTGACTAAAACCGGTAAAAACCTAGAAATAGAAGATGGAATGTTATCGAATAATCCGATACTGAACAGGCTGATATTCGAAATCCTAAGCCGCCGTTAACAGAAAGGCCGTTCCTTGTTTTCTTGATGTTCAAGAGAACTTAAAACGTGAACGCTATTCAAACCATTAAAACAAGGAGAAGGACTTTTACAATTTTCATTTCCACCGTTTATCGAAGGACCATCAAAAACTATGAGTTGGAGCCTTACGCTTAAACAGTCGTTAGGAAAAGAAGACACTTCTCGAAAGAGGCTAGATAACTAGGTAAAGTCTCCACCTCTGAGTGTTTAGATCCGAAAGATTCTTTTTAGTTGAAACTTTGATAGCTTTAACTAAAAACTTGAACCTGTATAGAGGGCAGCGTTATAGCCTTATAGTCTGGTGAGGGTCGATGGGTAAAGGGGGGTTGGAAGTAGACAGAGCGTTAACCGTTATGATGGAGGAGGCTTTAAAGGCTTTCCATAGGAGACTTCTCGTAATCTACGGTGAAGGGTCGATAGACCTCCTTGCCCACATAGTCTGGAGACATAGAGAGTTCATAGGAGTTAGAGGACACAGGGTGATCTATGTCGACCCATATGAGGAGGGAGGCCCCCAATTCAAAGTTTTTCTCGAAAAATTAGGGGAGAAACAGTATCCTCCAGAGAAAGTTAGACATTACAGTTACGATGAGAGCAACAGACTCCTCGGAACTACGAACGACATCCTAATCTTAGATATGTCCGTCGGGGCTAGACCGAACGACCTCGGGAGGCTTGTCGAGACTGTTAGTGGAGGAGGACTCGTAATCCTACATAACCTCGACCTAAACTTCGACAAACCCTGGGATACAACGGTACACAGAAAACTTATTCATCCCCCCTACGACTTAGAAGACCTAAAACCCAGGTTCGAGAAGTACTTCGTCAGGAAGACTCTAGAGAACCCAAGCGTCTGGATCTTCGACGGCTGGAAGGTCGTTAAAGGCGGAGCTCTGCATCCGAAGGAGACGGATAGAGGGAAGCCAAGAATACCTGAGAAAACAGGAGCCTCGAAAAAGCTTTACAGGCTCACCCTAACACAAGACCAGGCTGAGGCCTTACAAGTTGTGGAGAACGCTATGAAGGAAAGGGGGAGAAACGTCGTAGTGATAATCTCCAACAGAGGAAGAGGTAAATCGGCCCTTCTAGGATTAAGCGCAGCGCTTCTCCTTCATCTCGGAGCCCGTAAAGTCTTAGTTACCGCCCCTGGCAGGGAGGAGGTTCAAACAGTTTTCGAGATGGCTGAGAAAGGGCTCACAGCCATGAAGGAGAAGGTAAGGAAGGAATTTAAAGACTGTTGGATTTCGAGGTTAAGATGCGATAGAGGGGTTATAGAATTCAAGCTTCCTTATAGAGCCCTATCTGAAGGTAGAGAGATAGTCCTCGTCGACGAAGCTGCAGGAATACATGTCCCCCTCCTTTTCAAGCTCGTCGAGAGGTTCCCTAAGATAATCTTCGCCTCGACCGTTCACGGGTATGAGGGCGCAGGCAGAGGATTTTCTATACGGTTTCTCAAGTCACTCGAAGAGGAAAAGAACATCAGCCTTTATAGGGTCGAGCTTAAAGAGCCTATAAGATACGCTCCCAACGATCCTGTCGAAGGGTGGCTTTACGATGTACTTCTCCTAGACGCTGAGCCAGCCGAGATAAGAGGATTCATAGAAACCGAGAAGTGTAGATACTTAAAGCCTGACCTAGACTTCTGGTTCGAGAAGGCTGAAGAGAAACTCAGAGAATTCGTCGGCATATACGTCCTTGCGCACTACAGGAATAGGCCGAACGACCTCCTCATCCTAGCCGACGCACCACATCATCTAGCCAGGGCGGTGGTAACCGACGAAGACGACATAGCAGTCGCCTTACATCTGGCGGAGGAGGGTGAGATGTCTGAAGACCTAGTAGAGCAGACTCTGCGTGGAAAACCGCCTTCAGGCAATCTGATCCCCGCCTGTATAGTGAGGTATTACACCCCATTTAAGGACTTCGTTAAGACGAAGGGTATTAGGGTGGTGAGGATCGCTACTCATCCAAAGCTTATGGGTCAAGGGCTAGGTAGTCTAGCGCTGGAAAAACTATGCGAGGAAGCAAGAGAAGGAAACTTCGATTGGGTCGGAGCAAGCTTCGGAGCAGACGAAAAACTACTTAGATTCTGGCTTAAAAACGGCTTCATACCCATACACATCAGCCCCATGAGAAACTTCATTTCGGGAGAGTTCAGCGTGATCGTAGTAAAGCCTCTAACCAGGGAGGTCGAGGAGTCCATAAGGAAGATTCATAGAGAATTTAAGCTACGACTTTTAGGGTCGCTTTCTGACACATACTTCAATCTCGAGCCTCAGGTGGCGGTCTACCTTCTACGCAGCCAACCTTGGGACGACAGAGAGAACCTAACGCTTACGCCTTCTCAGAGGTCTAGACTCACAGAGTATGCGGAGGGCAGCCTCGCGTATGAAAGCGCATGCGACGCCGTAAAGCTACTCCTCAAGACACACTTCCTAAGTTCGGGAAGAGCGAGGATGAACCTAGGGATAGAGGCGGAAGCAAAACTCATAGTGAGATGTCTGCAGAGCAGGTCTTGGGAAAAGACCGCGGAGCTACTCGGGATCCGCCCGGTCGGCCTTAAGTCTGAGATGAGAGACCACGTCAGAAAACTGGTGGAACACTATGAAAGTTAAACGGTTAAACTTCAAGAGAGAATACAAGGAAATCCTCGAGAGCGGTCGAAAGATAACGACCGTAAGGACACATACAGACCTTAAGTCAGGAGACCTAGTCGAGCTAGTGGCAGGCGGAGTCAGCTGCGGATACGCGAGAGTAAAGAGTGTAACGAGAAAGAGGGTCTCAGAACTAAACAGGAGAGACGCCGTGAAGGATGGCTTTAAAAACGTTAAAGAACTACTTAAAGTCCTGAGAAGATACTACAGAGGAATCACACCAGAAACTTATGTCTATATCAT
>CAZVJZ010000113.1:0-3809 GCA_964627655.1 uncultured Candidatus Bathyarchaeia archaeon | reverse complement strand
CTGCGGAGGCGAGTTAACCCTAACGGTTCACCGTGGAGGCATAGAGAAGTACATCGAGTACACTAAGCAGTTGATAAAGAGGTACGGTCTCCCAGACTACTACATGCAGAGAGTGGAGATGATAGAGAACGAGATAAACCTTCTGTTCGAGAACGAGAAGACGAAGCAGAGATCCCTCTCCGACTTCCTATAAAAAATTTAATTTATTATGCGTAGATACTTGTTTTTTGGTGTCTAGCCACGCCATACCACCCGAACGCCTATCTCTCTTCTAAGAGGAACGTATCCACAGGCCTGTCTGCAAGAAGCAAGATACTGTCGGTGATCGAGGCTAAACCCTCCAGCGCCAAGGAGATATCCGGCGAGACGGGACTAAACTACAGCTCAGTCCTTCATCACCTTAAGCTCCTAGAGCATGAAAGAATAGTTGCACGTAAGGGAGGTAGGCCCTACCTATGGTTCACGACAGGAGCCGGCCAGTTAAGACTTGAACAGCTCATAAAAGGATCCGCTAAGGTTTAGGTAGCCATCCCGCCTTAAGCTTTAACGCCTTTTCCATGGCAGGGCCTAAAGCAGCCGTGAAGAACGTCGAGACGAGAACCTTGAAGGGCGTGATCAAGGGAGCTGGAACACTCCATATAGCGTATAAGGCTTCCCTGGTGAGTCCGTAGAAGAGCCAGTATGTTCCACAAGGTATGAAAAGGAATATCCTGAACAAGATATCTGCTTCAAGACCTATAAAGGCTGCGAAGGCGAACACCGTCCACTTCTTCACGAGAAGACCTGTCCTCCCAGTATAGCTGAGGGCTGTTAGGATGACTGTTAGGATGAAGGCTGAAAGCGTGTCCCAGATACCCCATAGAGGGAGATACCAAGTTACGGGTGTGGCGAAGTATGCGAGAAATAAAATCAAGTAGTACGCTAACGCAACCTTAACCTTACCTCTATACACGTAACCGGATATCATCGAGCATAGTGGTGCGCCGAACGTGAACGCATACTCGAAGGCTCCCCTCGGGCTCAGCGTATGCCCGACCATAACCGCTATAAGCGTAGCTAAGAAACCGTCTATGGGGCCTAATAGAATCCCGGCGATCGGGCTCATCAAGAATACTAGTCCATACCAGACTCCGGCACTGAAATTTAACGTGAGTATAGAGTCGAAAACCACCTCTACCGCAGCCATCATGGAGATCATGGCCAACCTTCTCGCACCGATCCTCTCCATCAAAAGCTATAGCCTCCCCGACTCTAAACGAGACCTAATAATATTACTGTGTTGCATATTTAAGTTTTTGATATGACTTCAAGCCGTTTAGAATGGTCGTTCATCTATCTTAACTTGGGTGTTTCTCAGTCTTTTCATCGGTGTCTATCTAAGAGTTCTATACTCTACTTGAATTAATGATAAAGCGCTTTATATTCATCATCGCTTTCAGTTTGGCTTTATTAAACTTTATTAAAAAGGTTTGTAATGTTCTTCCACGGCTGTGAAGTCTCTCTACCATGAGCTAGTTTTCAAAGCCTATATCCTTGAAGCAACATCGGCTGGTAAAGAAAAAGAGGGAAATTAAAAAATGGCTATTCGATTAACCTTCCTACTTTCGCAAGCATTTCCGCTACATCGGTCATATCAAGCTCTTCTAAACATCTTCTGGTCTGCCAGCTAGTTTTCTTGTCCCATCCAAGAAGTTCATAAAATCTATCTAACATCTTCTCAAATTTTTCTATGTCGAGTTTTTCTCCTTCGTACGGTCCTGACGAAACAGGCTCCTCTAAGAACCTCCTATGAGGTAGATCGTCTTTGCGACTAAATCCGACGTGTATCGTGTTAAAGGCCTTCTCGAGATTATATGAGCGAAGCCCTAAAAGCATAAGTTCATCTTCGGACAATTCTATTCCGAATGCATAGCTTGCCAACTCTGCGAAATCTGAAGGCATAAGCGCATGCGGAATCCCGTCTTCAGTTCCTTCTCCGTAGGAGCACATTCCTAAAATGTCTTCTACTTCCTTAGCCCGTAACTGCCAGAAAACGATGTCTGGGACATCCCCATATGAGAGATGATTGTATTTAACTCCAGGTCCATAAGCCAAGTACGTATGCACAGATCCACGCATGTGCCTTCCACCTATCGGAGAAGTGCAGCATCCTAAAGCCCATCCCTTAGGAATTCTGTAAGGATCTGCTGAATCCTGTCCCTTCTGATGAATAGCGAATTTATCTGATCCCTTGCCTAGCTTCTTAGAAGCTTCTACTACGCCGTCAGCTAAGAAATCGCCGAACCCTTCTCGATAAGCCAACTTTCTCTGCAACTCCAACATAGCGTCAGCGTTTCCCCACGTAAGTTCTAAACCGTCTACATCCTCTTTAGAGATAAGGCCTTTCTCATAGCATTCAAAAGCCCAGCTCAAAACTACAGAGGAATTGTCTCCGTCTAAACCTAACCGGTTGCACTCCACATGGTATCTCAAGGCTGCGGCAGGGTCGTCAACGTCCATCCGTGCAGGCCAATAAAACGAGTTCACCCAGAATCCGTTTCCCCTAGTCCCTTTATATTCTCCTTCCTCTATTTCAGAGAAAGGTGTACATCCTACAGGGCAGTTAAAGCAAGCGTAAATCTTCTTTCTATACTTGAATGCGCCGCAGATCTTTGCTCTTCTTTCACGGGGCCAGTAGTCTTCTTGCGAATTTTTAGCTGTGAAAAGCGTATTCCAAACAGGGTCGTTGACTTTCGCATCGGTAAATAGGCAACCTGCCAAGGTCCTTTCACGGAAGGGCTTCGCAAATCGATTGCTGAGTATTTTCTTGAATGATTTTTCTACGGCTTCCATAAACTTTTCAGGCTCTGCTACGTTGATCGCTCCGTGTCCACGCACGGCTATAGCCTTAAGCTTTTTATCTCCCATTATACAGCCTAATCCACACCCCCCAGCAGACCGTCCGAATTCAGCGATAATCCCTGCAGCCTTAACTCTATTTTCGCCAGCAGGCCCGATACATACAACTTTTATGTGTTCATTGCCTAGTTCTTTCTGTAAGATTTCTTCGGTCTCGTCGGTGGTTTTCCCCCAAATCGGCTTAGCATCTTTCAATTCTGCTTTTCCATCTTCTATCCATAGATAAACTGGTTCCTCCGATTTCCCAGAGATCACTACATGGTCAAACCCTGCATACTTCAATTCTGCCCCCCAGTGCCCACCAAAATTGGATGAACCTTTTCCATCGTTGTATGCGTTTTTAGAGTCGACTGAGACTCTGCAAGCACCCGGTGCTAGTGTGCCGACTAATGCTCCCGCCCCGAAGATGAGTAAGTTTTCAGGATCTGACCACTTAGTTCCAGGTTTCAGTTCGTTGAGTAGAATCCACGTGTTGATTGCTCTACCACCAATCCATCTTTTTGCATATTTTTCTGTATCCTCCGTCCAGATCCTGTTTCTACTTAGGTCTACTCTAAGTATTTTGCCAGCTAGTCCCCCTTTTATCTTGTATTCACTTTTCAAGCTTTATCCCTCCGTAAAAACAGAATTTAACACATAATGGTTCCTCTTCTCCCTCGCAGAAGTCGCATGTTGAATCTATACTCCATGTAATTTTCCCTGTTCTATTGTTCCTCTGTACCTTTATGCTTGATAGCTCTGGAGAGAAGACTTTCGCATGATGATAAGAGCACGCTAGTTCGCACGTCCTACACCCGTAGCATGCTTCCATATCAATAAATATCCTTCTTTTTTTCATATAACATCATCTTAAACTAATTATGATAAAAAAAGATGTCTATAAAAAGGTTATTATAGATCCTACGATTCAG
>CAZVJZ010000112.1:0-3879 GCA_964627655.1 uncultured Candidatus Bathyarchaeia archaeon | reverse complement strand
GCCTTCAGGGTAGCTCGTCCATCTGGTGTCGCAGTGGACGAAGCCTATTGGAGTGCCTGCTTCGGCCACGAAGAATCCTTCAGGGTCTCTCCTCCTTAGCCACCTAAAGTACCATTTTATAGTTTTGTCGTCTGTGTAGGCGTACTCTTCAAGCCCTCTGTATGCTTCCTTGTAAACCCTGACGAATGAATCCAAGTCTTCCTCCCTAACGTTCCTTATCTTTAGGCCCATAACTCACATGGATGACTTTTTATCTCGAAATTTTAAAGATTACTATGATGGAAGCGGTTGATCTACTCAGAAGCCTTATAGAGATGCATTCACCTTACGGAAACGAGGAGAGAATAGCGAACTTCCTCCTAGGTTTCATCAAAGGTTTAGGCTATCCTGCATCGATAGACGATGCCGGAAACATAATCTTAAACCCGGACGCTGAGCTATGGGTGGCCACACACATGGATACGGTCGACGTTAAGAGAGACTTCTACTTCGACGGCTCACATGTCTATGGAACCGGTGCATGCGACGCTAAGGGAAGCATAGCAGCCATCCTGCTGGCCTTAGATAAGATCGAGAACTTAAACCTTGGATTCGCCATATTCTCGATGGAGGAGGGAGACGAAAGTAGCTCCCTAACCTTCACGGAGGAGTATAAGCCGAAAACAGCCGTGGTCATGGAGCCTACCTCACTCACGATAGCCGATAGACACTACGGGTCGCTGGAACTCATAGTCGACGTGAAAGGAGTTTCCGCCCACGGCTCGACTCCAGAATACGGAGAAAACGCTATAGAGAAAGCCCTAGAACTCGTAGAAAAGATGAAGAGCTCGAACATCGGCGAGTTCATCGTCCAGGAGATCTCTGGGGGAGGGTGGGAGTATACGGTTCCAAACCTATGTAAGGTTAGGTTAAGCTTTGCATTCCCGCCTGAAATTAAGTTAAAGGAGGTCGAGCGTAAAGCCCTAAAAATCGCCGAGAGCTACGGCGAAGCAAAAGTCATCGAGGAATATGAGGGCTTTATAGCCAGTGGAAGAGCTCCTCAAATCCTCGAGAAAGCTATCTTAAAAGCAGGTTTAAAGCCAAGCCGCTCCGCCATGCGTTCTTGGACAGACGCTGTAAACCTTAAGACTGCGGGTTGGGACGTCGTGGTTTGGGGTCCCGGAGAGCTTCGATACTGCCATACCGAAAGGGAGAGTATAGCCGTCAACGAAGTCGTGGAAGCGTCGAAGGTCATCGTAAGCTTGAACGAACTATCCTGTCGAGGGGTTTCTTAGGCTTACTCTTGTACTTATCAGAAGATGTCTCTGTCGCTTAAGGTTGAAAGGCTATGAGCCTTGACGGTTTAGTCTGTTGCTTCTTCCCGACTAAGCGGGCTATGTACTTTTCTACCTGATAACCCTTATCTTTACTAATAACAGATTATTGACCTGTCATTAACTTAAAAATAAAGCTTTCGAGAAGGGGATGACATTTTCTCTTGAGCGGCCAGAAAGACCAAGAAACCGACCAGAAAAACCTCACTCCAGACGAGTCTATAGAAAAGTTTAAAGCTAAACTCACTAGAGAGGATTTCGACAACCTCCTAGACCTCCTAAGCCGGGGATTAACCCTCTTCGTGATCAACGTTAAGCTGCCGGTCGGCATGTTGGCTCAAGTGAATGCTTTTCTACTACTTCAAAGACTGAGCGAGAAAGGAGAAGTTGTTTCGACGATCCCGGATGGAGAAGCGATCTCGAACGGCGATTTAAAGGGGCAGCTCCTGATACTAACGGCGCAGAAAAGCGAGAAAGATATACTCGAAACACTGGAATATGCTGGTGGGTTGAAAGCCGAATTCAAACCCGTCCACGCCTCTAAGTTAGGAATAGCCGCTACACCTAGTCAAGATTTCAAGGCTAAAGGTGAACCTGAAGGTATAGAGGCTCTCATAAGGAAGCTGGAGAAGTCGATGCGGAGAAGAGAGACCGCTACAATTTCTAGGCAAGGCTCCCTACGTAGAATGAAGCTTATAAGAGAGGTTAAGGTGAGCGTCGAAGACTTAGACCGAATATTCACCTTGGTCGGGGACCTTGTCCTAATAAGAAACAGGCTTCAACAGATAAGCGAGGACGTAAATTTACCCGAGCTGAGAGAGTTGGTGAAGCACCTGAGTCATGCGACGAGTGAGCTCTCTAAGATAAGACTCACTTCGATGGATCAGGTTCTAAAAACCTTCTCGAGTTTCGTCTCAGACCTTGCAGAAACCTCGGGGAAGGAGATAGACCTCCTGATAGAAGGTGGAGAAGTATCTGTCGACCGGATTATATTGGAGGGGCTCCTAGACCCCCTGAAAAGCCTGATAAGAAACGCCGTAGACCATGGGATAGAATTCCCTAAGGAGAGGACTGCGAAAGGCAAGCCTGCGATCGGAACTATCAAGATAGCCGCAGAGAGGTCTGGCAACTTCACGTCTATAAGTATCGAGGACGACGGTCGAGGTATAGACTTAAACTTGGTTAAGGAGACCGCCGTTAAGAGAGGTTTCATCTCTAGGTCTATGGCCGAGAGGATGGATGACACAGAGGCTCTAAACCTCATATTCCTCCCAGGATTCACGACAAAGACGGGAAACTCTGCAGACGTGGAGTCTGACATGGGACTTAACGCCGTGAAGCAGAGCGTCGAAGCCCTCGGCGGTATCATAGAGGTTCAAAGTGAGAAGGATAAGGGAACAAGATTCAGGCTCATGGTTCCGACGAACATCTCCCTCCTAACAACTCTCCTAGTCGAAGTCGGAGACGAGGTCTACGCCATCCCCTCTTTCATAGTACGTTACATCTTTAAGATCGAGTCAGGCAGAGTCAAGTATCTAGGTAAACAACCCGCTATAATTCACGATGACTCCATAATCCCCCTCTATAGCCTATCCAATCTACTCGGTCTTCCTCAACGTGAAGACCGCTATGGGATAGTGATGCGGAGGGGAGGTAGACTTTACGCTGTCTCTGTCTCGGCGATACTCGGCATGGAGGACGTGATCGTGAAGCCTGTCGATGATGAGAAGATACTTCGTATGCCTTGGTTAACGAACTTTGCAATACTAAGCAGCGGGAAGATAGTGTTGGTGATAGACCCCTACCATATTCTGGAAAGAGAATTAAACGCTACCTCTCTATAAGGTTCCTTCAACTTACGGGAGCTAACATCGACGGAAAACTTTTAATCCATTTATATGGAATGTTAATCTGGGGGATAGATGTGTTACATAAGGAAAGGTTTTTCGCAGCGCTTGACCTGAGGGAGCCTGACTATGTCCCGATAACCGACCTGGGGTTAGACCCACCGATCGTGGAGGCGATAACCGGAAGAAAACTTGGAGGCTTCAGCCTCATAGAGGCCTCAGGCGAAGATCCGTGGGGGCTCTCACTCCATAACAGGATAGCGCTCTCAGAGGCTTGCCTGAAGCTAGACTTCGACGCTGTACCAGCCGTCAGCGACTACACGTTATGCAGTCGGAAATATCGACCTAAGTTTCTGAGTGACGGAAAGTTTATCGACGAATGGGGGAGAATACTAGAGCCGAGGGCGGACACTAAAACCACTTGGTGGGTTGGAGGAACTATCAAGACAGAAGAGGATATGGAGAACTACGTTCCGCCAGACCCAGAGGAGGAGGGGAGAGCCGAGATGGTCGAAGAAATAGTGAAGCAGCTAAAGGACAAAGACACCGTTATAATGGCGCAAGGCCACAGCGGCTGGCACATGGCCTTCCAGGTGAGGGGTGGAATAGAAAAGCTAATCCTCGACATGTTTCTGAGACCGAGTCTCGCGAGAAAGTTTATGAGCAAGGTGGCTGAAGCTTGCCTTGGTTTCATTAAGGTTATGATGGACTGCGGTGTC
>CAZVJZ010000111.1:943-3893 GCA_964627655.1 uncultured Candidatus Bathyarchaeia archaeon | reverse complement strand
TTATGTCGTCTCCGGCGATCGGTATCTTTTTAGCCTCGAACTTCTGGCTCCACTCCGAGTCTGATGCTATGAACTCTGGGATGCAGTTCACGAAAGCTACGCCGGTGTCGAGGCATACTTGGGCGTAGTGCCTTGTGGCCTTGTAACTTCCTACAGGCATGAAGTTGATGAGCATATCGGCCTGCGTCTCTTTCAGCACAGACGCTACGTCCACAGGATCAGTATCTGCCTCCTCGTAGATGTGGAACTCGTTCTTCATGTGTGGAGCGACGCCGTCTAGGAGCGGAGCCGGCAGAACCCTCACGCCTAGCTTCGGTACGTCCGTGAACCTCGCACAACAGTTCGGTTCGGCGAAAATCGCTTCAGAGAGATCCTTACCTATTTTGTTCTTGTTTACGTCGAAGGCCGCCACGAACTCTATGTCTCTTATATGGTATCCGCCGAAATTCACATGCATTAGCCCCGGAATTTCATCGTCGTCCTTTGCATTCTTGTAGTACTCTACACCTTGAACTAAGGCCGAGGCACAGTTTCCTATACCTACTATGGCTACACGAATGCTCATATAAATCACCTTTTCATCTTTTTGTTTGAGGACGATATACTGGTAAGATTTATATAGCCAAGTCGGACTTTTATAAATGTATAACCGGTTAGAAATATATTACAAGGGCAAATATAAACTTTACTCCTTAGGCGTCGGTAGTATAAAATGAATAGGGTAAGAATAATCCATGACCCTAAAGTAATAAAGTTGCTTGCCGACCCTGTACGTAGGGAACTTCTTCGACTGATCTCTATTCAACCATTAACAGAGACCCAGCTCTCAGAGAGGCTGAACCTCAAGAAGTCGTCTACCGGATATCATCTACAGGTGTTAAGAGAAGCCGGTCTCGTAAAGATTTGGCGTACGAGGGTTGGAGCCTACGGGATACTGGAGAAGTTCTATAAGCCGACGGCAGACATCTTTATCATAGATTGGGATAAAGTTCCGTCGAGTCTGAAGAGGTATTTCCTCTATAACCATCTAGAGAGGTTGAGAGGGATGCTGAGTACGCTTCAGCTGATGGCCGAGGAGAGGGGTAGGGAGATCCAGATAAACTCTGACGAACTTATGGAGTTAGCTGAGGAGGTTGCGAAGACCATACCTGAAGTAGGAAGGAAGTATCAGAACGTTGAAGGCGACATGGATAGAGAGATGCTGATAATAAGGATCTATAGCGAAACTTTAGAGAGGGTACTCTCTAAAGAAAAGTGGAGAAAACTGATAGAAAGGGTCAAGGAAGCCTATCAGATAAAGCTCGAAGCTACCATAAACGATTAAACCAACTTTTAATCTTTAAGTGGTTACTCATATACGTTCCATCTCAACCGGTGACCTTCTTGATCGATTCATACGGGTTCGGTAGGATAGTAGTAGACGGAAAAGAGTATACAAGCGACGTCATAGTCTTCTCAGATAGAGTCTTAGACGGATGGTGGAGAAAGGAGGGACATCGCCTCCATCTTCAAGACCTTAGGGAAGTTTTAGAGGCGGAGCCTAAGCCTGAAGTGCTGGTCGTGGGGACAGGCTACTTTGGAATCATGAAGGTTACGGAAGAAGTGAAGAGATATCTTAAGTCAAGCGGAATAGAGGTTATCGCTCAACCGACAAAGCAGGCATGTCAAACCTTTAATGACCTGTTAGAGTCTGGACGAAGGGTTGCGGCGGCATTTCACTTAACATGCTAATATTTTGACTGTAATATTACAAAAAACTTTATAACATTCTAGTATATGTTAGAGTTTGAAAGATGTGCAACTTTGGATGCGGATATAGAGAGTTCAAAGAGTTCGACGAGTTTCAGAGGTATGTCAAAGCTCTTCACTGCCCCGTGAGGTGGGTTATCATACGGGTAATCGGAGATAAAGAGAGGAGTACAAGCGAGATTTTCGAGGAGTTGAAGGCTAGAGGAGAAGGACTCTCTAAATCCGGGTTGTATTACCATCTCTCCGAGTTAGAGGAGGCGGGTATAATCGAGTTGGCCAGATACCGTGAGATCGGAGGAGGAGCGCCAGAGAAAGTTTGGAAGTTAAAGACTAGAGAGATAAAGATAAACCTGTTAGACATGGGGGAGTAAGCCTCTATGAACGATGCGATAGTGGTTTCTAACCTAACGAAGAGGTTCGGTAAACTGGTAGCCGTCGACCATATAAGCTTCAAGGTTAAGAGGGGAGAGTTCTTCGGTTTCTTAGGTCCAAACGGCGCAGGTAAGACTACCACTATAAGGATGCTTACGGGTATAATCAAACCTGATGAAGGAACGGCTTTGGTGATGGGATACGACGTGGAGAGAGAACCCATTAAAGCTAAGCAGGTTATGGGAATAGTTCCCGAAACGGCGAATGCTTACATAGACCTCACGGTATGGCAGAACCTGATGTTCATGGGCGAACTCTATGGGGTTCCAAAGGAGGAGAGAAAGAGGAGGGGAGAGAACCTTCTACGGAAGATGAGTCTCTACGACAGAAAGGACTCTAAGGTTAAAGGTTTGTCGAAAGGAATGAAGCAGAGGCTTCTACTCGCCATGGCTTTAATAAACGAGCCGGAAATACTGTTTCTCGACGAGCCTACCGCAGGGTTAGATGTCAGAAGCGCACGCTCCATCCGGGAGAAACTTCAGAGACTTAACGAGGAAGGCGTAACCATCTTTCTAACCACCCATAACATGGAGGAAGCTAACCAGCTCTGCAGTAGGATAGCTATTATAAACCACGGCAAGATAGCGGCGATCGACACTCCTGAGAAGCTTAAGGGAATGATGAAGGGGCTTCAATGCGTCGAAGTGTCATTCAATAAACCTGTCGCCCTAGACTCTTTAACCAAACTTCCAAACGTGAATGAAGTTAAGAAGACGGGGAATAGAATACGCCTATACACAGATTCACCATGCGACCTAGTATGCAACAT
>CAZVJZ010000111.1:0-933 GCA_964627655.1 uncultured Candidatus Bathyarchaeia archaeon | reverse complement strand
ACGTGAGAGAGAACGGGTTAAAGCTTGCCTCGCTTGAGGTGCTTGCTCCAAGATTGGAAGACGTATACTTGAAGCTCGTGGAAGAGAAGTGAGGGGGTAGAGTTGATCGAGCAGGTTAGGAGAGCCTTCGCCATATGTAAGAAGGATATAAGAATCTACTATTTAAAAGGCCCCGTAGTGATATATGGTGTTCTTTTACCCCTCTTCCTTTTCCTAGCCTTCTGGATAGGACGAAATACACCTCCTGACTTCTTGATCCCAGGCATGCTCGGGATGAGTATGTTCTTCACGGCTTCCTCCGTGGTTCCAGTGATCGCTCCTTGGGAGACCAGAATGAGAACTTTAGAGAGACTCGTTTCCGCTCCCGTTTCGGTCTTCTCGATAATCTTAGGAGACGTGTTGGCTTCGTTTATCTTCGGCTCCTTACTCTCCATAATCCCGGTAATAATCGGGATCGCTATAGGGATTAAGATAACAGACATATCGGCTTTAGCTCTAGGTTTCCTTACGGGTTCCTTCTGCTTCTCCTCATTCGCTGCCTTACTTTCCTCCTCTCCATCAGATACCCCCGCCACAGTCATGATGCTCTCCTCTCTCGTCAAGTTCCCATTAGTCTTCATAAGCGGAGTCTTCATACCTGTAGAGAATCTTCAGTTATGGGGGAGAGTACTGGCTTCCGTCTCGCCTTTAACCTACTTCGTGGACTTAGCGAGACACTGCATGCAAGGGCATAGCTTGTATTCACCCTTAATCGACCTAATAGTCCTCACGTGCTTCGCTTTAGGGTTCTTTTTTGCTTCGATAAAGCTCCACGAGAGAAGTCTACCTAAGAGACTCTAGAAGGAGCCAGCGTCCACTGAAAAGACTTAAATCTTCAGATATCGCTTTAAGTGACGAAAGGTGTTTTATCTTGGAGAAGGTTAGAGTAGGGAT
>CAZVJZ010000110.1:0-3972 GCA_964627655.1 uncultured Candidatus Bathyarchaeia archaeon | reverse complement strand
TGAGGAGGCCTGGCAGGTTCGACAGGGAGATCGAGATCGGCGTTCCGGACAAGAAGGGCCGTCTCGAGATACTGCAGATCCATACGCGGGGGATGCCTCTGGCTGAGGACGTAGACTTGAAGAAGCTCGCCGAGATGACCCATGGATATACGGGAGCAGACCTGGCAGCCCTCTGTAGGGAAACTGCGATGAAGGCTCTGCGCAGATACCTGCCAGAGATAGATCTGGAGGAGGAGCGTATACCACCATCTGTTCTAGAGAAGATGGAGATCAGAATGGAGGACTTCCTCAACGCTTATCGGGAGATAACGCCGACTGCGATGAGGGAGGTCTACATAGAAGTTCCGACCGTCCACTGGGACGATATAGGCGGCCTTGAAGAGGTTAAGCAGGAGCTGAGGGAGGCTGTCGAGTGGCCGCTTAAGCGTCCGGAGATCTTCAGACGTATGGGTATAAAGCCTCCTAAGGGGATACTGCTCTTCGGTCCTCCTGGATGTGGTAAGACTATGCTGGCGAGGGCCGTGGCAACGGAGAGTTCAGCCAACTTCATAAGCATAAAGGGCCCTGAGGTCTTCTCTAAGTGGGTCGGTGAGTCTGAGAAGGCTATTCGCGAGGTCTTCAGGAAGGGTAGGATGGCTGCGCCTGCGATAATATTCTTCGACGAAATAGACTCGCTCGTTCCGCGGAGGGGGCTAGGATACTCTGACAGCGGGGTCTCGGAGCGTGTGATAAGCCAGCTGCTCACAGAGATGGACGGTATAGAAACTCTGGAGAACGTCGTCGTGATAGCTGCCACTAACAGGCCTGACATAATAGACCCTGCTATCCTGCGGCCTGGCAGGTTTGACCGTCTGATCTATGTTCCGGAGCCCGACGAGAAAGCTAGACTGAAGATCTTTAAGATATACACTAAGAAGATGCCTCTGGCCGAGGATGTAAGCCTGGAGGAGTTAGCGAAGAAAACCCAACACTATTCAGGTGCGGATATCGAAGCCGTATGCAGGGAGGCAGCACTCCATGCTTTACGTAGAGACGTAAACGCCGAGAAGGTCACTAGAGAAGACTTCGAGAATGCTCTAAAGAAGGTTCCTCCGTCGATCACACCGGATATGGAGAATTGGTATAGGAGCTTCATGAAGCAGGTCAGAAAGCTTCAGAAACCAACCACTCCTGTAGCGTAGAGGAGTGCCGTTAGTCATGTCGACTAAAACTTGGAAGGTCACACCCCTCTATACGATGGTTCTCGAGGCTTTGAACAGGAAGAAGAGTTTAACCGATGTAGATCTTCTAGACGTCCTTAAAAGTCGAGACGAGAACGTAACCTTCAACGACCTGAACAAGGCTTTAATGAAGCTTGAGCTTAACGGCTTAATCGTGGTAGAGTCTCTAACTAGAGGTAAAAGACGAGTCGAACTTAGAGAGTAGTAATGCAACTTAAAAGTCTTTGATCCCTATAGTCTTTAAAACGATTTGGGCTAAAAGCCTGTTCTCAACGATTTTCTCTTTTAGTCCTCCTACACCGTAGACGATGGTCGGTACAACGCGTTCATGTAGGGATCCATGAGACCTTAAATCCACGTTTTCCACAGTGCTTGAAGGCAAGTTTCCGAAGACATAGTCTACCTTCCCTAAAATTAGGAGTTTTCCCACCTTCTCCCGGGGTAGATGAAACCTTAGTGAAGCCTCCGTCGCGGGTATGACCTCCTCCACCCCCTCTGCATCTTTTAATATATCGTAGGCTTCATCTACCTCTCTGGGCCTCTTAAGATAGATGTAAGCCGACCCGCTCAGGTTGCTGTGGTGTGGTAGATAGCGATCCTTAACCGTCGGGATAGCCTTAGCTTCGATGCCTTTCTCGGCTAGAACTTTTTCTAGGTCTACAGCCGTCTTCTTTGCGTTCATGCCGTGGTCGGCTGTTATACCTATAACGGAGTCGGGCCTCCTATCCAGCAAGAGACCTATACCTTCGTCTAGGAGTTGCATATGTCTATGTGCTTCAGGACTTTCAGGCGGATGCTTATGCATCACGTAGTCTGTGGTTGCTATGTATAGGACGTCGGGTGATAGTTTTTCTATCACGATTTCGGCGCATTTAAAGATCCAGAGGTTTACTTCTGAGGAGTATATATTTGGAGGTCTCCCGATACGGTCGACCGTCCATCTGGCGGGCTTCTCAGCCGAGAAAGAATAGTCCACGCCACGGCTCAGTAAAGTTTTAAGTTTATCCTTAACCGTTATGACCGCAGACTTTAACCCTAATCGAGAAGCCTTCTCGAATATGGTCTCTGACCTTATCATCTCTGGCCTCTCCATATATACCTCCCTGTCACCCTCGACCTCGTAGTAGCAGTTTGTGAATATCCCGTGCTCAGCCGGATATCTTCCGGTGACTATCGAAACGTTGTTGACGTTCGTCACAGTGGGCACCATCGCGTAGCTATTCCAAGAGCAGATCCCTTCTTTACAGAGTCTACTTATGTTCGGGAGACTGCAGCTCTTAAAGTAGTCCGTTCCGGCTCCGTCTATACAGATTAAGATGACAGGTCTTCTCATCGCTTCTCCACGCTTTCACGGCGGATCGAACAGTTAAATAGTTTTAGGAGAGAAATGATAACTTATACTTTAAACCTTTGTCTCAGGTGTGGATGAGCTTGAGAACGATAGAGTGGAGGGACGGCGTAGTAATCACCATAGACCAGACTAAGCTTCCTACCCGAGAGGTTTACATCGAACTTAAGACATGCGAGGATATGGCCTACGCGATCAAGGAGATGAAGGTTAGAGGCGCACCGCTTATAGGGGTCGCCGCAGCCATGGGTCTAGCCTTAACGGCCTTCAGGTCTAAAGCCCGCAGCAGACGAGAGCTGATGGAAGAGCTTGAAGCCTCAGCTGAACTCCTGAGGAAGACGAGGCCGACGGCTGTCAACCTCTTCTGGTCTATAGACCGTGTATTGAAGAAAGCCTATGAGGTGGAGGGCGGCGTCGATGAGGTTAAGCGTCTCGTCGTCGAGGAGGCTAAGAAGATGGCCGACGAGGATGTGGAGGTTAACAAGCGTATAGGCCGTAACGGCTTAAAACTGATTCAGGATGGATACACCATACTTACTCATTGTAACGCGGGAGGATTGGCGACGGTGGGCTATGGAACGGCTTTAGGTGTCATCAGAGCAGCTTTCGAAGCCGGAAGAAGGATTAAGGTTATAGCCACGGAGACTAGGCCGAAGCTTCAAGGTGCAAGGCTCACATCCTACGAGCTCGTTCGAGACGGTATTCCAGTCACTCTGATAACTGATAATATGGCTGGATATGCGATGAAGAGAGGCATGGTCGACATAGTGGTGGTCGGCGCAGATAGGATAGTCAAAGACGCTGTAATCAATAAGATCGGCACCTACACGATAGCCGTCCTAGCGAAAGAGAACGGTGTCCCATTCTATGTGGCGGCTCCGCTTTCAACCATGGACTTATCGCGTAAGGCTTCCGACGTCGAGATCGAGGAGCGGGATCCGAGGGAAGTCCTCTTCTTCGGCTCTGTCAGGATAGCCCCTGAGGGCGTTAACGTGTGGAATCCGGCCTTCGACGTCACCCCGATGGAGTATGTGAAGGGCATAATAACAGAGGTCGGCGTCTTAAGTCCAGACGAATTAGCGTCTAGACTAAACGCTGGCTAAACTTTTGCCGGAAAGTTGAGGATTTAAAATTTCATGTAGAATCCTTTATTAAACATCGTGTGACGGTAAGGCTTGCCGTTTCGGCGATTTGGTGAAGGGAATGGGGGAAAAATCTGAGAAGATCAGGGTTAAATTCGACGGTGAAAGCCTAGTGGTCACCGATAGATCAGCGATAGATAGTTTAGCCTCCAGAGGATACGGCGTTAAGGAGTCTGACAGGCTGATTCTAAGCCCGTATGAAGGCCTATACCTCCTGAGTAAAGAGGTCGTGGAGGTGGTAGGGCCTTCAGGCGAACCCGTC
>CAZVJZ010000109.1:0-4044 GCA_964627655.1 uncultured Candidatus Bathyarchaeia archaeon | reverse complement strand
CATCTATCATGCCGAGCGAATTATAGAAGTGGAGTTTGACGAATCTGGTATAGACCCCCGTTAGGTCGATCTTTCTCCACTTATAGTAGTATGATTCATGAAAGACTCCCTGGCTCACCCAGCTACCTGAACCGTTAGTGAAAATCTCGAAGATAACGGGTTTAGCGTCGGCTAGTAGAACGTAGAGAGCCTTCACCTGCCTTAAAGAGCCTAAGTCAAAGTAGACCTCTCCACCGCTAGACGAATCCCATCCAGAAGTAGGAGTTTTAGCGTAGCCTAGATCGTAGACTGCTATAGAGAAAAAGATTGCTGTAAGGATAAACATCAATGCTAGGTCTTTCTTCTCGATCAGCTTACCCGTTATAGCCCTTTCACTTCCTTGAACGTTTTATCTTTAAGGAATAGGTAAAAGCAATAGATTATGGTAAATAAGTTTAATGACGAGATTATATATGTCAACGGATCTCCCGGCGGGATGAATTTGACTTCATTAAGGAGTTCTAAGGCGTAAACTTGATTAGTGAACAAAGTGGCCGTTATAACAGCCGAGATAGGTAGCAGTTTTCTACTGTAGGTGAGAGAGAGGAGGGAGAAAGCTACAGCCGGAAAGAGGTATCTTTCATGCATACGTGTAAGGAACATGAAGAAGGAGAAGAAAATCAGGAACGTGGCGTAAACTATAGATGAGCTAAAAGATTCCCTGTCTTCAACTTTCATATAGCCGAGTATAAAGACCGTGGATATCCCAAACAGAATCCACCCGACGACATGATAGTTGACGTAAGGCAAGATCTGCTGCGTGTCTTGCATGTTTATGCCTACTAAAGCCCAGAAGTTCATGGCGTTCAACGATGTGTACTTATACTCTCCGTATCCGCCGAGATAGATTCGAATAAGAAAGTCTATCGGATTACTCCATTTGAAGGGTAGGATCACGAGCATGAACGTGGCTAGAAAAGAACAGAAGGCTTTTACCATGTCCTTTAGACTGCATCTACACAGGATGAAGAGAGTCAATATGGGAAGAAAAGCCACTGCCTGAGGTTTCGTGAGTACCGCGAGAGCATAGGATGCAAGCGAAAGCCCCACTCTCAAATCTAGGATGGCTATTAAAGATAAAACTATGAAGAAGGTGTATATGGCGTCGTATTGACCCCAAATGGATGAGTTAAAGATCGTGGCCGGATTAAATAGGTAGAATACCGCCCCGATTAAACCGTAGTTTTGACTCATCTTTCTTTTAAGATGATTAAATATGAGGTATGCTGTGGCTAGGTCGAAGAGGTTGGATGGAAGCTTGATCAGGTAGATTAGGTGAGGCGACCCGAATAGGGATAGATGCTTAGCTAGGTTTCCGAAAACCCAGAATAGATAAACGTTAAGCGGAGGATAATCACACCACACCTTCTGATAAAATTCTTGTACACCATACTCTGACGCCGCATAGAACCAAGATTTAAAGCATCCGACATCTATGTAATATCCGTCTATCGATGAAAGTAAAATTCTGACGATCAGGGATGTTAAAGTAAGGTTAAGCAGAATCATCTGACCTAGCAGTACATGACTGTGAAAATTCCTTGAGCTCTCACTTTCCATATACATTTTGAAAGAAAAATTCTCGTTTAAGCATAAAACACTTACTGAGGCTTGGTCTTATCCGTGGAATATCTGCCAAGCTTCAAGGTAGTTAGAAACCATCAAAAGTATGACCGCTGCCAGTAAAGCCGCCTTCTCTGATCGGTTAATACGGGAATTCAAACCTTTCAGGAAAGACGTTATTCCATTTTGACTTTCTATCTCGGTAAGGGACTCCACGGGTACTCCGATGTTATAAGTAGCTGCAGCGATCAGGGTGTATGAGGTGATCTCATATAGTCCACTTCCATGAAACAACGTTGTAAGCGAGGGTAGAAGCTTGGTTGCACTTGGAATCATGAAGGAGTTTGTTCCAAGGAATACTCCATAGAGGATCCAGTGGTAGAATAGGGGGAAATAGCCCAACGGAAGTCCCTTCACCTTGATGAAGTTTGCGATGAAGATCGATGTGGCTGCTACAAGGAGGTTGTATGTAAAGATTCGGATAAACGTCGAATTCACCTCTTGAGTCGTTAGAGGGACATAGGCTGCTATAACGGTTCCTCTTGCTGACCCTTCTGGGAGACTAACGTAGCTGAGCGACCAAGCTGTGTAGAGGAGGATGAAGCCGATAAGCCAGAGCGAAGCCGCTCGAACCGCTAAGTAACGGCTAGTTAGAACTTTCATCGTTTATATGGAAGAGCGTCTGTTCGATATAACGGTTTTTCTTCTGTTACTCAGACCCTATAAGGATTATGCCTATCAACCCTAAGATTATCCCTACGATCTCCTTCATCCCAAATTGTTCTTTAAAGACTATGGCTGACGATATGGCGATCGCTATGATGTTGAGAGGTATAATTATTGCAGAGAACCTTCCCACCCCCATTCTACGTAAGGGAAGGCTAAATAACAAGCGAGAGAAGAATAGGCAGACTAAACCGAAAAAGATTGCTGGTGTAAACACCAGCCTTATCCAACAGTAGACGTCCCATGCCTCTATCTTTCCGAACTGGTTAACCCCGAACTTGAATAGGAGAGAACCTATAGTTCCGAACGCTATTATGACGAGCGACTGAATCCAGAATGTTAAATCGGTTTCCATCTGGCTCGCTACCTCTACTACCTTTTTATCTAGACTTTAGTAATGTAAGTTTAAAGCCTCCTCTTAAAAAGTTTAACTTCTCCTCAACCTGAATTTATCGAACGAAATATACCGGTTTCTTATTCTCCAGCCCCTAGCGAGTCCTTTGTGAAACGGAAAGAATATTCTTTAACGATCTCGCTTTTGGCGTCATTTGTTAGTGAAGATAAAACTCTTCGGTGCATTTCGTGAATTGCTGAATAAGGAAACCGTAGTGTTAAATCTAGAAGGGGGGAGCACCGTTAAAGATGCTGTATGCGAGTTAGCTTGCCAAAGTGACCAGAAGATGATTCTCGACAGAATCTTTAACAGGAAGGAAGATGTACGCTCAGAGATCGTAATTCTAGTGAAGGGAAGAAACATCGAAAACTTTAGGGGCTTCGAAACAAAGGTAGAGGAAAACGATGTAATCTATATCTTTCTGTTAGCCAGTGGGGGACAAACGAGCTACCTAAACCCTGTTATCTAAAAAAGAGAGGAGTTTATTGGGTTGTTTCCTCATAGAATATTAGAGATTCTTCCTCTAGTTTCTTGTGGAGATTCTCTACAGCCTTATAAACGTCTTCCTCCTTCTTTGCCCCCGTGCAGACTAGCTTACCGCTTGCGAATAGCAGAACTACCACTTTAGGATCGTCCATTCGATAGATCAAACCGGGAAACTGCTCTGGCTCATACATAGTTTTTCCGAGTACGTAGGTGGCTTTCTCGAGGTCTATCATTCCTCCGAGGCTTGCGGAAGCTACTATGTTCTGGATCTTCAATTCAGGCTTGCTGATTATTATTATTCCACCTTTCTTCAGTTCCCTGATCACCTTCCTAACGGCTCTTTTTGCCTCCTTCTCAGATTTGGCTCCGGTGCAGACCATCTTTCCAGAATTGAAGATTAACGTGGCGGTCTTCGGTCTCTTTAGCCTGAACACTAGACCGGGAAATTGTTCTGGCCTATACTCTACACTCGGAAAACCCCTGACGATAGCGTTTAGGTCGATCTTTTGGTTTAACGTCGCCGAGGCAACTACGTTCTCTATCTTAACAGAAGCTTTCACTTTAGGCATGCAAGACTAAACCTCTACTATTTATATACTCTCCCCCTTTTTAAATAAGATGTTAGTTAATATAAAAAGATCTTTTTCATTTATCGAACTCTACCTGTTCCCCTCCAAGTTTCACCTTACTCACTACACCTCTAAACTTCTTTCCACATTTCGGGCATTCAAACATGCCCATGATGGTCACCGTTATACGCATCTTAGAATCTGGGAACGGTGCTACGAGCTCCCAAGTCTTGTATGGGTCTTTCACCTGCGCACCGCAGTTGGGAC
>CAZVJZ010000108.1:0-4106 GCA_964627655.1 uncultured Candidatus Bathyarchaeia archaeon | reverse complement strand
TTAGCCTCAAAAAAGAAAAATATAAAATCGGAACCCTACAAAGGGAATTGAAAGATTATTTTTTTGATGAAAATCCTAATTGGATATTGTCCACGAACCCTACAAAGGGAATTGAAAGATGCTTCCAAGCCCAAAATGCAACGCCCACTAGAAATCCAGAACCCTACAAAGGGAATTGAAAGTCCCATTCATGTGTCACGTTCGCCAGCAACATTATCTTGGAACCCTACAAAGGGAATTGAAAGCCGAACAGCCTGTAAGCACTCTGTACTGGTACGACTACCTTGAACCCTACAAAGGGAATTGAAAGTTGAAACGAATGAGGGGTGATGAGCGGTGACGGGTTGGCCTGAACCCTACAAAGGGAATTGAAAGAGTATACTCCGCGAATATCCACTTTTTTCCCGCTGCTCGGAACCCTACAAAGGGAATTGAAAGAAATTAAACTGAGTATCTGAATAAAGAGGCGAAGATGTGTCGAACCCTACAAAGGGAATTGAAAGGTTTATCTATTGCTGAAAGTTCATCCATTTTCAATCTCGAACCCTACAAAGGGAATTGAAAGATTAGTCGTTGCATATGAATATAGCAATCTAATTTAACGAACCCTACAAAGGGAATTGAAAGACAATAAATCTCGCAGAATCAATTATCCACTTTTTAAGGAACCCTACAAAGGGAATTGAAAGCTCTTCCAGTCTTCCAAACTATAGTCTTCTAGCCCTCTTTCGAACCCTACAAAGGGAATTGAAAGAGTTTGCAGAAGCTACAATAAAGAAGAAGGAGGCTTTCGAACCCTACAAAGGGAATTGAAAGTTAATTGTTTTAGTTTAAATGGATCATTTTTAAAATATGGAACCCTACAAAGGGAATTGAAAGACTAATCCAATTAGCGAATACTACGGGCTTGAAGATTGAAGAACCCTACAAAGGGAATTGAAAGAAATAACTCTGGCAATAGCTGACGCTTTACAATATCTAGAACCCTACAAAGGGAATTGAAAGTTAAACTTGGATACGACACTCTAATCTTGATCTTATGAACCCTACAAAGGGAATTGAAAGGTAGTCTCAGCTCTAACGAAGGCTTCTCCAATTCGAATATCTCGAACCCTACAAAGGGAATTGAAAGTTATATCTAAATCTTGATATAATGGTGGGATTGTATAATTCAGAACCCTACAAAGGGAATTGAAAGTTAAACTTGGATACGACACTCTAATCTTGATCTTATGAACCCTACAAAGGGAATTGAAAGGTAGTCTCAGCTCTAACGAAGGCTTCTCCAATTCGAATATCTCGAACCCTACAAAGGGAATTGAAAGTTATATCTAAATCTTGATATAATGGTGGGATTGTATAATTCAGAACCCTACAAAGGGAATTGAAAGTTAACTTTAGGATTCAACCTTCCATCCTTAACTATTGGGAGAACCCTACAAAGGGAATTGAAAGATAGCTACGTATTTGAGCAACCAAGAGAAGATACATATCGAACCCTACAAAGGGAATTGAAAGTGGTAGAAAATCATATAAATGTAGAATTTTAGATTGCCATGGAACCCTACAAAGGGAATTGAAAGAAAAACTTTTACAATTTCCATTTTCTATCCCTATAACCATAGAACCCTACAAAGGGAATTGAAAGGCGTAGTGTTTGCAGCTGGCATAATTGGTGCGGTTAAGCTTAGAACCCTACAAAGGGAATTGAAAGGCTTACAATATTCTGTACTGCCTGCACCTGTTTTTCAAGAACCCTACAAAGGGAATTGAAAGAGTGTGGATAATCCCCACCAACCCACAGCTAATTGACTGAACCCTACAAAGGGAATTGAAAGTCAAGCGTAAATATGTAACTATCCAGCAAGTTTTTAGTCCGAACCCTACAAAGGGAATTGAAAGATATTAATTGTGCCGCCCGTTATTTCCCATTTCACCTGTGAACCCTACAAAGGGAATTGAAAGTCCTGTAAAATTCCTGCTTCCCAAAGAATTTGAAGTGCGGAACCCTACAAAGGGAATTGAAAGATGAAAGTTAACGGTATAATGCTCTGTGTTCCAGCAGATGCGCTGAACCCTACAAAGGGAATTGAAAGGATACTATTTCATTATATTCCTGTTCTGGTATTTCATCTATGAACCCTACAAAGGGAATTGAAAGTGGAAATGTAAATGCAAGGATTACTCCAATACCAGTTACAGAACCCTACAAAGGGAATTGAAAGGCTTACAATATTCTGTACTGCCTGCACCTGTTTTTCAAGAACCCTACAAAGGGAATTGAAAGTAGAATTATGCATAGTATTCCCCATTGCCAGTGATGGAGAACCCTACAAAGGGAATTGAAAGGCATAGAAAACTGTTTTGCTTGCCCTGTCGCTTCCAGGAGGAGAACCCTACAAAGGGAATTGAAAGCAGAAACTGAAATTTCAGTTTCAGCTGTAGATTTGCTAGAACCCTACAAAGGGAATTGAAAGAATTCATCTCGCTAAATTTTCCTTGAAAGCTAGATAGCTGAACCCTACAAAGGGAATTGAAAGAATTCGGCGACGAGATAACATTTACCTCCACTCTTGCTGAACCCTACAAAGGGAATTGAAAGGGAATAATATCATGATAACGCAAATACTTCATAAAAGTCTCCGAACCCTACAAAGGGAATTGAAAGGCAACCTCCAATGAGCAGCCCAATAATCCTCAGCAAACTGAACCCTACAAAGGGAATTGAAAGTTTATCGGAAGCGGTACTACTGCTGTAGAAGCTCAGCGAACCCTACAAAGGGAATTGAAAGAAAGCTATAGAGGGGCAAATTATATTACCAATTTAAAGTTTAGAACCCTACAAAGGGAATTGAAAGCCCTAACATAGTTTAAGCTATCCAAAAACACTACAGTTTGAACCCTACAAAGGGAATTGAAAGTTACTTTCTTTTACCGCTTCTTCCCATTGAATATTTGTTTCGAACCCTACAAAGGGAATTGAAAGTCAACCGCGACTACGTTAAAAAATTATACTTGGAGCTTGGATAGAACCCTACAAAGGGAATTGAAAGGTCAAGTTTAAAGCGCGGTTATAGATGAGAACCGTGGCAGAACCCTACAAAGGGAATTGAAAGACAAATCCAGAAGACACAAAAACCTACACAACAATGCTATGAACCCTACAAAGGGAATTGAAAGCTCTTAGTTAAATCCCTCTCCTTAGCCAATCTACCACTACGAACCCTACAAAGGGAATTGAAAGCCCAGCAGTAGTCTGGAAGTGTTGCCGCTAGTCTTTCTAGAACCCTACAAAGGGAATTGAAAGTGTATATCTGCTAGTAGTTTTGCTGTTTCTCTCACTATTTGAACCCTACAAAGGGAATTGAAAGTTTAGTGATGGCAGCGTTCTGCCAGTCTTCGTTCTTCATGAACCCTACAAAGGGAATTGAAAGATAAACAATAACCATAAGTTTATCTGAAGCACCAACAGTATGAACCCTACAAAGGGAATTGAAAGTTCATTTATTTTCACCCTCCATGCAAGTTATAAAAAGAAAGAACCCTACAAAGGGAATTGAAAGCTATCTATAATTCCCCAAAGCTCCGTTTCACTCGGCTTGAACCCTACAAAGGGAATTGAAAGTCTGGGAATTTATCGCCCATCCAATCTAACCTAATATTAAGAACCCTACAAAGGGAATTGAAAGAAGTTATCTTTGATCGTGTTGCTCGTCGAGATCCATGTGAAGAACCCTACAAAGGGAATTGAAAGAGAATGCGGTTTACAATTAACAATAAGTGAAAAAGATAAGAACCCTACAAAGGGAATTGAAAGTGGTTGCTAAGCTGCACCACATAGCATTTTATTTTGGTTAGGGAACCCTACAAAGGGAATTGAAAGTTGAACTCTTAGCTGTTATTACACCACTAAAACCGCTGGGCGAACCCTACAAAGGGAATTGAAAGTTTACAGGTATTCGTATTCTAACATCAGGTTTATAACCGAACCCTACAAAGGGAATTGAAAGAAAAATATATGATGTTGAACTTTCAATTGGAAAAGTAAAAAGAACCCTACAAAGGGAATTGAAAGGTTAGTCTGCTATTTTTCCACCAATATACTG
>CAZVJZ010000107.1:0-4176 GCA_964627655.1 uncultured Candidatus Bathyarchaeia archaeon | reverse complement strand
GAAGGCGAGTTTAAGGTTAAGTGAAGGCTAGAAACAGAACTGGTAGGGTAAGTCGTACTCTGCCATTATCTTCGAGACCCTACGTTTAACCTTCTGGTAGTATCGGTCTCCTAGCTCTATCTTCCTCGTAAACTCTTTTAAGAGGTGGGGGAAACTGCGTCTCAGGAGGCTTGAGAGTTGATCTATCACCCCGTAGCGAGTGTTCAGGCGGTCGAACATGAGGTAGTCGACCCCTACTTCAGCCAACCTACGGATCAACCTTTCTAGATCCTTCTCCCCATCGTTTAGTGAAGGAATTATCGGTCCGACGAAAGCGTAGGTTGAAATCCCCCTCCCCGCAATCCTCTCTAACGCATTCAGCCTCTCGTCTATCGAGCTTGCTTTAGGTTCAAGGAAACTTCTTAAGCCGTCGTCGTCGGTTATCACGGTCATCCCGACCTCGCATGAATTGAACTTAGACAGCAGGTCTAGGTCTCGAAGGACTAGGGAAGACTTAGTCATGACGTTGACCGGGAAGTTTCTGTGCAGAAGCCTTTCTAAGCATCTCCTAGTGAGCTTATACCTGCGTTCCAGCGGTTGGTAGGGGTCTGTCACGGTGCTTAGGATGACCCGCCCCCTAGGCTTCCTGCCAAGTTCTCTCGACAAGACTAGAGGGATGTTTATCTTCACGTCGATGAAGTCTCCCCAAGTCTCGCTATGTCCGCTGTAGTATCTCATGTACCTAGCGTAACAGTAGACGCAGCTATGCTCACAGCCGATGTAAGGGTTCACGCTATACTCTATACCCTCGATCCCACATCTAGTGAGCGCAGATTTACATAAGACCTCTCTAACTACGACCAAGTCAACCCTCTTGCCGGGGGAGCCGTTCAAGTAAGTAGTTGGAGGGATACTATTAAATCTTTGAGTTCCGCATTTATATTTGGCCGGCCATCATATAGTCATGCTGGGATCTAAGGAGGGTGGTAGTTTATTTGAACGTTCCTCTAGAGAAGGTTGACCGTTACGTTTGGAGTATACCTAAAAGTTATAAGCCTGGAATGCTAGTCCCAGGCAGGGTGTTCGCCGACGAGTCTCTCTTGGAGAAGATGAAGACGGACAGGACTCTGGAGCAGTGCGCTAACGTGGCGCACCTCCCCGGAATATACAAGTACGCTATAACCCTGCCTGACGGGCACGAAGGTTACGGTTTTCCGATAGGAGGAGTGGCTGCTACAGACTACTATGAGGGAGTCATAAGTCCGGGAGGAGTCGGATACGACATAAACTGCGGCGTCCGACTCTTAACGACGAACCTCGAGGAGGGAGACATACGTCCAAGGCTGCCTGAGCTCGTCGAGACGATCTTCGCAAACGTTCCATGCGGGCTGGGAAGTAGAAGGAAGGACTTCAAGCTCTCCAGAAACGACTTGAACGGCGTTATGATGGAAGGAGCTAAATGGGCCGTCGAGAACGGTTTAGGCTGGGATGAAGACATCAGGCACTGCGAGGAGAACGGAGCCATGGAGAACGCTGATCCAGATAAAGTCTCGAACTCGGCGATGAATAGAGGACTGCCACAGCTCGGAACCCTAGGTTCAGGAAACCACTTCCTAGAGATAGAGCGTGTAGACGAGATATACGATAAGGAGGCGGCTGAGGCCTTCGGAATCCGGTCTGTCGGCCAGGTCACGGTGATGATACACTGCGGAAGCCGCGGGTTCGGTCACCAGATCTGCTCAGACTACATCAGGGTTATGGAGCGTGCGGTGCGGAAGTACGGGATAAGGATACCGGATAGGGAGTTGGTGTGTGCCCCGGGAAACTCTAGGGAGGCGGAGGACTACTTTAAAGCCATGGCCTGTGCTGTTAACTACGCCTTCGCCAACAGGCAGGCCATAACACATTGGGTTAGAGAGAGCTTCGAGAAAGTCTTCAGGAGGCCGGCTGAGGAGCTCGGGCTACGGCTGGTCTACGACGTAGCCCATAACATAGCGAAGATCGAGGAGCATAGGGTGAACGGAAAAAGACAGAAGGTTTGGATGCACCGTAAAGGTGCAACCAGAGCCTTCCCGCCTGGAAGCAGCCTCATCCCTATGGACTACAGGCCCGTCGGACAGCCTGTTATCATACCGGGTTCCATGGGAACCTCCTCATGGCTTCTCGTCGGCACACCTAAGGCTATGGACCTCACATTCGGTTCGACTGCACACGGCGCCGGCAGGATGCTGAGCCGCGCCGCGGCGAAGAGGCGTTTCTGGGGTAAGGAGGTTAAGAACTCGCTGGAGAAGGCTGGCATAGTCGTTAGAGCCGCCAGCAACGTAGTGTTAGCCGAGGAGGCTGATCCAGCGTACAAGGATGTGGATAGGGTTGTCGAGGTCAGCCATCAGGTCGGCATCGCCACCAAGGTGGCGCACTTAAAGCCTGTAGCAGTGATTAAGGGGTAGGAGGACAGGATAGATGGAGAGGAGCCTGCGAGGCAAGAAGATCCAAACCTGCCCGAGCTGCGGTTTCGTGTTCGACGTGAGCTACGCGAGGTCGTTCGCCTGCTCCGGATGCTCCTCCGTCCTTCACTGTGAATATGTTAGGTGCCCGAAATGCGGGTTCGAGTTCCCTGTTCAACATCGATCGGGGCTTACAAGGCTTTTTTAACCTTCTCTAGATTCCTCAAGTTTTTAAGGAAAGACGCCATAAAGAGGCATTCATCCGGGTTTATGTTCATCGATATGTCGAACTCTTCGTCTATAAGCTCTATCGGAGCATCCCTTATGAGCACTACAGCTACCTTCTCATCCGTCTCACCCATCAGTACATGTGCTGCGCTTGAAAGGTCGTCCGCGACCGAATGTCTTGTTATCCTAACACTTCTTCCGAAAAGGTCTCTCTTGAACCTTAAGTCCACGACTGGTTTAAACCCGGAGACCGCTAAGGCATAGCCTACAGTTCCCATCCGTAGTGGAGTGACGCGGCTGTCGACTATCATGACAGCCACCCTTCTGCCAGTCCGATTGAAGAGCTCAAACCTCACCTTCCTTGAGAAGGATGCGGGATCTTTAGGTGGAAGAACGGCGTAGCCTGAAGGCGCATTCTTCTGGTCTACCCCGGCGTTCGCGGTTAACATTCCGTCTTTAAGCGTTAGAAGTGCTCCTCGAGCTCCGCCTAGTATCCTGTCGGCCTCCCTTAGAACTATCTCGGCGAAACTCGGATCTAGACCGTGCCTCTCGGCTAATCTGAAAGCTTCGTCTCTAGGCTTCACGTCTTCAAGTTTAACGATCCTGTTCTGGGCTATAGAGACCACTTTACTCGAGACCGCTAGTAGGTCTCCGTCTCGGAGTTCAAGGCCGTTCCTCTTTAACGCTTCGAGGATAGGTTCAAGCAGGTCTTCGCCCGGAGATACGACGCTTATCTTCAACGGTACTAAATACAAAATTCCTTTCTCCTAGAAGTCAACGTTCGAGCATACGCATAGGCGTGTAAGAGTTTAAGGTTTTGATTAGAGGAAATCCTATCAGGGTTGAAGAGGCCGTTATGATACACCTCTCTATAGGATAAACGAAGGTTAGGGACTGCCACAGGAGCCTCCATCCACATCGAGTGAACGAGCCGTTGAACATAGCTTCGAACATCAAGCTCCCCACCACGTGGCCGAAGAGCGTAGAGGTGAAAGCTACATAGGCTACGGCGAGCATGAGCCTCCGGCCGTCATGGCCGTTCAGGAAGACATGGACTTTAGGTAGGATCGGGGACAGTATCAGGACTAGACACGAGAGTTGAAGCCAGAGGAACGGAGGGAAAGTCCAGACCGGACCGGAGTTCGGGTAGAACATGAAGACTGCTAGAGACGCGGAGTAGAGGGCTGAAGCCTCTCCTCTTCTACCTTCACGGATCAGACCGGAGAATAAGGCTGAGGAGGCCCCCGGAACAAAGCTTAACGGGCCGAACGCCCCCATGTTCCCGGTTATCGATGTTAGGAAGCCGCCGATAGATGTAGCCGCCAACCCAACCTTCGGTCCGAGAAGCATCCCCATCAACGGGGCTACCATGCTGGATAACGTTATGAATTTTCCGGGTGCGCCGATAACGGGAAAGAGGGACCATGAAGATAGGATGGCGTAGACCGCTGCGAAGATGCAGGTGAACGCCACTCTCCTCGCCGCCGAAGAGTAAACGCTTCCCATCGACTCGACGCCTTCCCCC
>CAZVJZ010000106.1:0-4234 GCA_964627655.1 uncultured Candidatus Bathyarchaeia archaeon | reverse complement strand
AGATGCTAGGTGTAAGCGGAAAGAGGATGGAGGCGGGGCCGCCTGGAATATTCCCCGTCGTAGGCCCCCTAGGCATAAGGATGGTCTCGATGGATTTCCTGCTTCCAAGTGAGGACTCGCCGGTTATATGGAGGGGGCCGCTTAAGATGGTTGCGATCAGGCAGTTCCTCTCAGACATAGTTTGGGGTTCACTAGACTTTCTGTTCATAGATTTGCCGCCCGGGACCGGAGACGAGCCTTTAAGCGTTATGCAGCTGATCCCAGAGATGGACGGCGTCGTTATAGTCACCATACCCTCAGAGGTCTCGCAGATAGTTGTCAGGAAGGCCGTGGTGTTCGCAAGGCAACTGAAGGTGCCTATCCTCGGGATAATAGAGAACATGAGCGGTTTCGTATGTCCGAAGTGCGGGGCTGAGATAGACATATTCCGGAAGGGAGGAGGTAAAGAGATAGCCGATAGCCTTGGTGTACCGTTTTTAGGGAGTATACCTATAGACCCGAGGATCTGTGAGGATTCAGATAAGGGCGTACCTTTCGTTATAGAGCACGCCGACTCACCCGCAGCAAAAGCCTTCAAAGAGATAGTTTTAAAGATCGAGGAGGCCCTAAAGGTTAAAGATAAGATCAATTATTAAGGAGGAAATAAAAGTTGATCAGGCTTGTCATACCGGTTTTAGACGATCAAGGGTTGAAGTCGAGCTTATCCGAGCATTTCGGGAGAGCCCATACTTCATGGTAATAGACCTAAACGAAGAACATAATCCGATAGAGTGGAAAGCTACACCAAACGTCAACGAACATTTCGGCGGAGTAGGGAGACCGCCGGACAGAATATTGGAGCTAAGACCGAACGTCCTGATAACCTACGGAATGGGGGCTAGGGCTCTCGCAATCTTCCAGAGTGCTGGCGTAGCCGTTTTGAAGGCTGCTGGGAGGACTGTCGAGGAGGTGCTGAAAGCGTTCAAGGAACAGCGTTTAGAGGAACTTACGGAAGGATGCCTTCATGCACTACATCGTTAAAGCAGACCAAACCTTAAGAGATGGCATAACCAGATGATCTTATCTGTCGCCAGCGGTAAAGGTGGAACAGGGAAAACCACAGTAGCTGTTAACCTAGCTTTATCCATGGGAGAAGACGTCCAGATATTAGACTGCGACGTCGAGGAACCTAACGTACACGTCTTACTGAAGCCGAGGATCACAGAAAGAAGATCCGTCTACATAAAGATACCGAAAGTGAAGGAAGAGCTGTGTAAACACTGCGGCGAATGCGCAAAGTTCTGCCAGTTCAACGCAATTATGGCTCTACCTACGGAAGTTATAGTGTTCCCGGAACTATGCCACGGATGCGGCGGATGTAAGATCGTCTGTCCGAGTAACGCTATAGTGGAGGAGAACAGAGAGATAGGCGAGGTCTTAAAGGGGTTCTCTAACGGCTTGGAGGTGGTCTATGGGAGGCTCAGGATAGGCGAACCGATGCCTACTCCGGTGATAAGAGAAGTGAAAAAACGTTTAGACAGAAAGAGGAATGTGGTGATAGACGCTCCTCCGGGAACCTCATGCCCGTTAGTTCACTCCGTCTATGGGAGCGACTTCGCGATATTGGTTGCTGAGCCTACACCCTTCGGTCTCCACGACTTAAGTATTACGGTCGAAGTCTTAAGGCAGATGAACATTCCATTCGGTGTCGTAGTGAATTTTAAGGGTATAGGGGATAAAGGAGTCTACGAGTACTGTAAGAGGGAAAATATACCCATCATGCTTGAAATCCCGTTCAGTAGAGAGATAGCTGAACTTTACTCTAAGGGCATACCGTTCGTTGAGGTACTCGAAGGATGGAAGGCTAAGTTCCGTGAACTAACTAAGCGCATAGAGGAGTATATATGAAGGTTAAGCAGATAACCGTTCTGAGCGGTAAAGGCGGAGCCGGAAAAACCACTCTCACCGCCTCCTTAGTCTCTTTGACCGGAAACTGCGTGACGACCGACTGCGACGTAGATGCATCGAACCTCCACCTACTCCTCAATCCGGAAGTGATCGATAAACGGGAGTTTTACGGTCAGAAGAAGGCTGAGATCGATCCTTCTAAATGCATTAAATGCAGGCTATGCGAAGAAAGCTGTAGGTTCGACGCTATAAGGGACTTCCAGGTAGACCCCATCCTATGCGAGGGGTGCGGCGTATGCGTACACATATGCCCGACCGAGGCTATAACCCTTAGAGAGAACGTTTCAGGATACTTATACACCTCCAGAACGAAGTACGGGTTCATGTGCCACGCACAACTTAAGCCGGGAGAAGAGAACTCAGGCAAACTGGTGAATCTGGTGAGGAGGAAAGCGAAGGACCTAGCGGAAAAGTGGGGATTAAGCTTAATCATAAACGATGGGCCTCCGGGGATAGGTTGCCCGACTATAGCGTCTGTTACGGGGGTAGACTTGGGGATAGTAGTGACAGAGCCTACTCTATCAGGGATTCATGACTTAAAAAGGGCTTTAACCTTACTCGGTCACTTCGGCATAAAGCCTCTAGTCTGCATAAACAAGTACGACTTGAACTTGAGGAACACTGAGGATATATGCAGGTTCTGCCTGGATAACGGAATAGAGGTCGTAGGGAAGATAAAGTTTGACCCAATAGTCACCGAGTCTATGGTGGCTGGTAAACCTATAGTCGAGTACTCGCCTAGCAGCCCGGTTTCAAAGTCTATCTCAGAAGTCTGGGCTAGGGTAATGGAAGAGCTGACCTAAACGTGAAGCCTTTTAGAAGCGCCATGAACCTATCCATCCCTCCTCTATTCCTTCACGGTTGACTTTAATGGAGCCTACTTGAATAACCGCTACCTCACATCCCTCCACGTTTGTATAGAGTTTCAGTTCTTTTAGCTTGAAATCCACATCTTCGATTAAACCTAACCCGATGAAGCAGCCTTTCCTGTCGAGCAATCCGCAGAGAACGTTCTTGAAGTCGGATCTCCTTAAGACCCTCAACGCTTTATTGGCCACGGTTTTCCTAAGTTTGAAGAGTATAGAGGTGTCGACAGGGGAATCCTCGTCTAGAACTAAGAGAAGGAAGTCTTCGGCTTCCTCACCGTATATGAGGGAGCCACCTAAGATCCTCTGGAGAAGGTCTGCTTTCTCTCGGTCCAACTCTTCTCCGGAACCCAAGAAGGAGTATTGTATGGCTACGTCATGCATGGAGAGTGTAATCCTCTTTCCGTCTCTCAAGTATCTACGGAAAACCCTTGAACGTATAGCCTTACGTTCGCTTCTGCTCCTCGCCCTCACGTTCTTAGACGCTGAAACCCTGACTATCTCAGACGATGCGTTAACGATCGACTTAAGCAGAGACTCCAACTCTCCTCTCCTCTGGATAGCGACTACAAATTCTGGCGTTAACGAGTTGATCATAACGGTCTTCAGTTCTCTCGCCTCTCTACCGTAGATCCAGCCTGTCGTATCTATCAAGACAACGTCTACACAGGATGTCAAAGCCTTATTAACCAAGACCAGAACCCCTGCGATGCTTCTGTCGATGAAACCGGCTGGACTCGTGGAACCAACAAAGAACGCCGAGTCTTCAGGACATCCTGAGAGGATGGGCATAGGCTTATCTAGGACCTTCATCCCTACTGTTCCGGGGGCTCCTATATCCTTCTGCCCTGTATCCGCATCTATGACCGCCACTTTACGTCCTCTCTGCAGCAATACGTTAGCCAGAAAAGTTGTAAGCGTGCTCTTACCTGAATCTAAGTCTCCTAGGACTACGACCTTAAAGCGTCCATCGATAGACTCTAGCTTTTCCGATAGTTCGATCCAGTCTTTAGGCAGGTACTCCTCGGTGAACGTCAGTTTCGACTCGTCGGTCAACCTAAGCTCTAGTTCACAGTCTTCCTCTACAAAGAAGGGTAGAGACTTAAATTCGGGTATAACTACATCTTGTTCTGGGGTCATCTTCACCCCAAGCGAGGTTATCTTGCCAGAGACCACTCGAATATAGGAGGGGCCTTCCAGAACGAATGAGTCTCCGGCTTTAAACTTCCTCGATCGGGGATTCATAGACTACTTCTCCATACAGGAGTTTATTCGATACCAGCCTTGAACAGCCGTGGAGTTTAAACCTCATCGAGATATCTTCAACGATTTTATTGATAAGAGGGATTAATAAACTGCTCCTTGAAAAATCTTAATATAGCGGGATAGTAAACAATTTATTTGGGAAAGGAGTAAAGGGT
>CAZVJZ010000105.1:0-4249 GCA_964627655.1 uncultured Candidatus Bathyarchaeia archaeon | reverse complement strand
ATCCTTCCTTAAACTTTCTGTACGTGTTGTAGTCGACGAACTCTTTAAACTCACTCTCTATCTGCCTCCGAACGGTAAATTTCTGTCGTCTCCTCTTATCTAATATTTGAGGAGTGGTAGTGAAGGAGTAGGCGTCGCTTCCAGCGCCGGAGCCGTAGCTAACCAAGAGTATCCGCTGATAGGGTTTCGCTACATCTAGGACCGAGGCTAAACCGACAGGCGAGGAGCCGGAATAGGTGTTCCCGAAGTTCGCGACTTGAAGTCCAGGTAGATACTGTTCCTCCTTGAACCCGAGTATCTTCGCAGCTTTAATCGGGTATTTAACGTTAGGTTGGTGGGCGACGAAATAGTCTATGTCGCTTGGCTTAAGCCTCATCTTCTCCATAAGCTTCCTTCCAGCCTTTATGATATGTTTGAAGTAGCCGGGTTCACCCGTGAACCTTCCGCCGTGGCTCGGATATGGTTCAGAAGCCCTCCTCCAGAAGTCAGGTGTATCAGACGTGCATGAGTACCAACCTTCTACCTCGGCTATCACGTCCTTTTTACCGAAGATGAAGGCGCATCCACCGTAGCCGACGAAGAAGTCTAACTCACCTCCAGGCTCGTCTCTCGGGGCTGCTTGAGAGTTATCTGCGCCTATAACCATAACGTAGGAAGTCTGTGCATCTGGATAGTAGGCTAACGCCGTCGCGTCTTTAAACATGCTGGTCGCCGCTTTACATGCGAACTCTGTGTCTATGGCGTCTACGCCTTGGACTCCGGTATCCGTTTCCTCCTCTCCAAGCTTCAGAACCTGCGCCACCTTCGAGGCTATAGGCTTCACGGCGTAAGGGTTAGATTCTGAGCCTACGTATAGTTTACCGATCTTCGAGCTGTCTACCCCTGAATGTATAAGTGCGAGTTTACCTGCTTCCACAGCCGCTGTAACGGCGTCCTCGTCTATGAAGGGGACAGACCTCTCTATGTTACCCTCCCTTATCCTGAACTTCGAGACATAGACCCCATAACCTACTATCCCCGGGCTCTCATACTCCTTTTTAGGCGGCTCCACCCTGTACTCTTGGTATGGATAGTACTCGTCGCTGAAGGTGAAGGTTAGAGAGATTGTTGGGACTATATCGCTTTTAGATACGGCGTGCCTCTTCCTGAACCTGGGAACCACTCTTCTACCCTCTAGCTCGTCCAAGTCTATGTTTTTAGGGTCTACTATCCGGTCGGTTAACCTACCCGGCACCCTAACCTTACCGTCATGGAACGAGACTATCCCATACACGTAGGCGCCTAACTTCTTAAACTTGTTAGTAGGCTCCGTTACGAGTGTGCAGGCTTCGAGCACCCCTTCCTCGTAAAAGAAGTCTATGGCCTCCATACCGCCTATACTCGACCTTCCACACCTTCCACAGTAGTCTCTAAGCCTGAAGTACTCTCTACCGCAGATCTTACATCTACTCCCTCTAAGCCTATCCCCTATATAGGAAACCCTTCTCTCTATAGGTTCACTACTCACCTTCAAGCCCTCCCGAAAATATATACGTAAGCCTTAGTGCCGAACCCTTCAAGTTCAAGGGAGCAACCGTAAACCTCATCCCTATCGAACTTCACCTGCCTCTCACCCGCCTCCCCTCTCAGCTGCTTAAATATCTCGTATATCTGCGCTCCTCCGGTCGCGCCTAACGGGTTCCCATCCGCTTTAAGACCGCCGTTAGTGTTTACATACAGCCTTCTGCCGTCAAAATTATAGTATGGACTCTGACTCTCGTAGCTTTCGTATACAGGTTTCCATCCCTCCCCTCTACCATAGAACCCTAGGTCCTCAAGCGAGACCATCTCGAGGAAAGTTGACTGATCATAAGTCTCAACCAACCCGATATCTCTCCTCCTTATACCAGCTATCTCTAAAGCCTTCTCCATCGCTATCCTGCAGGACATAAAGCCTGCTCGATCTTCACGGGAAGGGAAGGTAATATAGTCTGTTGCTGAATGGAATCCGTAGATCGCTATACCGTCCACTCCCAGTTCTTTAGCCTTCTCTAGGTCTGTAAGGATTAAGGCTGTTGCTCCGTCGGATATCGGTGCGAAGTCGTATTTTCCCATAAGCCTTCCAGCGGCCTTTCTGCTTTCGAGAACCTTCTTCTCGGACAACGGAACTTTAAACTGGGCATGTTTATTCTTTAGGGCGTTGCGGTGATTCTTTACCGCGATATAGGCTAACGCCATACTAACCTTCTCTAGCAACGAGCCTTTCAGGTTATAGTTCTTTATGTACTCTCTCAACATGAGTTCGTGGTTCGATTCCGGTGTGCCGCCGGCATAGTAGCTCCAAGGATCTTCGAGTAACATGAGGTCGTCTCTGATCTTATACCATCTGTCGCACATCTTCTCTACTCCCCCAACTAGCACTACACGATGTCTCCCTGACATTATGGCGAAGCAAGCGTTGCTCAAAGCAGCGCTGAAAGACCTTGACTTCTCCATCGGGACATGGAGTTCTAGAAGTTCTGAGAGGAACCCCTCCTCGATCCCTATCTTATTCGTTAATTGAAGGAAGTAGTCTGAGAAGCAGCATGCGTCTAGGTCTCTCCTAGTTATTCCAGCCGAATTTAACGCCTCTAGACCAGCCTCCTCCATCAGCCTCTCAGGGTCTATCTCATAGTGCTCTCCAAAACTCGTCCTGCCAACCCCAATTACGACGGGGACTTTAGACATATCGCCCAACCCTAATTTTAACTAGAACAAATAATCGATCACTTTATAAACTTTTTTAATTTTTTGGAGTTTTCTGAAAGAGGTAAAAATTTTTATTCACACTATTTTCGGTCGAGGCTTTATGAAGTCGAAGATTTTACACGAGATCGGTTTAACGCATAGATTATTCCTAGACAAATTTACGTCTTCGATAAGTATCAAGAAGATGCGTCTATTTTCTTAAGATTCTCTAGATATTCATCCATTTTTTGGATATGTTCCTCAACTTTAGCAATATGTTCATCTAATCTTTCGATATGCTCATCGATCTTCCTTTCATGACGTCGGATTCGCCAAATATGGTAGAGGAGGAGCAACAGCTCCGCGAAGATGATCAATAAAAGAGTAGTGTCGATAACATAGAGGTCGATAATCAATTCTGTCCCCCTCGTTATGGAAAAAGTTGTCTGTCTTCAGAATATTTAAAAGTTTGTCGCTATACGAGCGAAGCATATTTTACTCGCCTTACGATATCCGAAACCTCAGCTCTCTCGCCGTTGTTAAGGCATAAAAACCAAACACTCAAATCTCTAAACTTAAACCGGATGTGATCTGTTTGAACACTTTTTTGGAGTTTTATGTCTCTGTCTACTCGCTATTTTTGTGAGTAGGTGAGAAGCAAGTGCTAGAGCTAGAAGCTTTTGGGTTTAAAAGATAAAAATTTAATTAAGGGATCTCGTTAAGTTGAGATGAGGTTCAAACGAGTAATTAAGACTGCAACGGGGAGGTAAATCGATGCGTAAATTCTTCTACGCCGACGACGACGAGATCAAGAGAGGTGAAACAACAGACATATACTTTGTGAGGACAAAGAAGATTCTAGAAGCCAAAGGCCTAACTAAGGTTCAGGTGGTAGCAGAGATCACGAACGGTAGGCTTCCAGAAAACTGGGAGTGGGGGATCCTATGTGGCATAGAGGAGGCCGCCAACCTGCTCGAAGGTCTTCCGATAGACGTCTACTCCATGCCTGAGGGAAGCATATTCTGGTGCAGAGACTATCACGGCCTCCGAGAGCCTGTTATGTTCATCGAAGGACCTTACGGAGACTTCTGTATCTATGAGACTCCACTCCTAGGATTACTGTGCCAGTCTTCCGGTGTAGCAACGAAAGCCGCTAGGGTGAAGAAGGCTATAGGAAATAAACCTGCGATAGCCTTCGGTATAAGGCGAATGCATCCGGTTATATCGCCTATGCTCGACCGGGCGGCTTATATAGGCGGCCTCGACGGGGTGTCGAGTTTAAAGGGGGCGAAGACTATCGGTAAAGAACCGGTCGGAACGATGCCCCACGCCCTCATAATAGTTTTAGGAGACCAGGTTAAGGCGTGGAAAGCCTTCGACGAGGTGATTCCGCCTGAGGTCTCGAGGATAGCTTTAGTCGACACATACTTCGACGAGAAGACTGAGGCGATAATGGCTGCCGAGGCGCTAGGAGAGAAACTATATGGCGTGAGGCTTGACACTCCGAGCTCTAGGAGAGGAGACTTCACTGATATAGTACGAG
>CAZVJZ010000104.1:0-4277 GCA_964627655.1 uncultured Candidatus Bathyarchaeia archaeon | reverse complement strand
AAGACGTGCAGAAGACCCTCGAAGCCTTCGAGTCTTCCCTGAAGATTCTGAAAGAGAACAATCTTATAGCAAAAAGTTAGCTTCCTTCTCTGTGTACTAATAATATCCTCTTTTTAGTTCCTTTTTACTCGATAGAAAACATAGATCCCCTAATGGAGACTGTATTCATGAATGAAAGTAAACTTTCGCCTGAGGAGCTTGAGCGTTACGACCGCCAGCTAAGGATAATCGGTTGGGGCGTCGAGAGCCAGCTGAAAGTCAAAGGCTCCCATGTCATGGTAGTCGGAGCTGGCGGTCTAGGATGTCCTACAGCCCTCTACCTAGCAGCCGCAGGCGTCGGCCACATAGCGGTAGTGGATAGAGAGAGAGTCGAGCTAAGTAACTTGAACCGTCAGGTCCTGCACTGGAGCGGAGACCTAGACAAGCCTAAAGTGGATTCTGTGGCCGAGAAGCTCCGTAAGCTAAACCCGAACGTGAGGGTGGAGTCTCTTCAGCTCGAACTTAACGAAGAGAACATCGAGGACCTGGTAAGAAAGTTCGATGTCATAGTCGACTGTCTAGATAACTGGCGTACCCGCTTCCTCCTAAACGAGGCCTGTGTGAAGTTGAGGAAACCCTTAGTCCACGCTGGAGTACACTCCTGGTACGGCCAGATAACGACAGTCCTGCCCGGTAGGGGGCCATGCCTGCGCTGTATATGGCCCGAAAACCCTCCTGAAACCGAGAGGTTCCCGATCCTAGGGGCTACAGCCGGCACCTTAGGTCTCCTAGAAGCCTTAGAAGTGGTTAAACTCATCACTGGATTAGGTCAACCCTTAGTCGGAAGACTGCTCTACCTAGATTTAGAGATAGCCTCCATAGAGGAGTTGAAAGTAGAGAGAGTAAAGAACTGCCCGGTCTGCGGCTCCATCTAAACATGGCTATTGTATAGAAAAAAATATTTTATGCGCCTCAACCATATTCTTCACGGGTTTAGTAAAGACCCTCGCTCACTGCCGGGGTGGCCGAGCGGCTAGGCAAGCGGCTGCAGACCGCTGGACGGGGGTTCAAATCCCTCCCCCGGCTCCATAGCTTCCAATCGTTTAGGCGATCACCCTATTTTCTACAAAAAGTGTGTTCTGAAATTGCAAAGTCCCAAACCATACTCGTTAGTAGCTACTATCCTAATGTTTCATCGTTAATCTCCTTGTTTTTCGATTTTTTGCTGGGCCTCCTTTTTTCGCTTAAGCACTAAGGGTGGGAGTTCTATCGAGTCTTTGACGTTTTGCTGATAATTAATAGGCTTGTTAGAGTTCTTGCGACATGGTTTCCGGCGAGGCAAATCCCATAGGTTTAAGTGTGTTAGGTTAATCAAGGAAGTTAGGAGTGAACGATAAGGCATTCGACTCTTTAGCTATCATTAATCGTATGTGGCTTAGAGAAGATGGGAAGGTTTAGAGGATTGAGGGTTGTTCTCATAAGGGAAAATTATTTATGGTTGGATTATCCAACCATAAATTGATGGACTCGAAGCATACAGCCCTCCTACCGGTATTCACCGCTCTATGTATAAGTATTCAGCTAGCCCCTAGGCCCCCGAACGTCGAGTTCACGTCGTTTATCTGCTTCCTCGTAGGAGTTCTCTATGGCTGTGTGGTTGGCGGCCTTCTCGGAGCTTTGACGATGTTCCTTAACGGTTTCCTTTCTCCTTGGGGTTTTGCCGGAGTAATCCTTCCGTTTCAGATAGTTGGAATGTCGCTTTTCGGTGTGGTCGGGGGAATCTATGGAAGGTTCGTCGATGAGGGTTCCGATAGGAAGAGGTTAGGTTTGGAGGCAGCCGCCATAGGAGTACTTCTAACCCTGACCTACGATCTACTTACGAACTTCGGTTTTGCAGTGCTTTATGGCCTAGCTTTCCTGCCGATTTTAATCTTCGGCGCCCCCTTCTCGGTTATACATATCTGCTGTAACTCCTTACTCTTAGCCATAGGTTTCCCCCCGCTCTTTAAAGCTATAAGAAACTTCAAGACGGGCTAGAGCATGAGTAAGAGATCTCTGATAACCTTAGGTCTATTGTCTGTAGCCCTAGTTTTAATATTGTCCACTCTTTTTTCAGCGCATCATACGCAGAGAAGCGGTCTTCAGGCGGATGCTAACTCCTCCATGATCAAGATAAGTCTCTGCATAGACTACGGAAACGGGACAAAGGAATGGTTTAACGGAACGGTACCTAAAGGTTACAGCCTCCTGAACGCTACGGACTTAATCGCCGAAGTGAAGTACACTTACTGGCCAGCCTACAAAGCTTCGTTCGTCGACGCTATAAACGGCGTGTCCAATAAGCCGCCATACTTCTGGATGTGGTATTACTGGGATACGAAAGAGAAGTGTTGGAAGCTAGGTTCCGTAGGCGCCGATAGATACAAACTTAGACCCGACGAGATAGTTATGTGGTGCTATGAGAAGCCGAGTATGCACCGATAAAAACGCTTAAATATTTATGGTCGGATAATCCATCCCTATGAAACTTAGGCTCCTTAAAAACTTTCTAACAGCATCTCTCATGATATCCGTGATGGCTGCTGCTATTCCTGTTTCTGCTATTCAGCTTCCGATAGGCGCCTACCCATATAGTTTAAAGGACGTTGAAATAGCATCTGCGCTCGAATATCTAAGGGGACTACAGCAAAGCAATGGATCGATCGTCGATTTCGCTACTTCCGCTTGGGCTGCTATGGCGATAGCTGCTGCCGGAGAAGACCCGCATACATGGGCTCCAGCCGGTATTTCTGTGATAGACTACCTGAAAGCTAACAGTCATCTCCTCAACTTAAGTAGAGCATCTGACGTCGAGAGATACATCCTGGCCATGACCGCTGCAAGGGAGGACCCGAGAGACATAGGGGGAGTAGACTATGTGGCGATCCTTAAAAGCCTCTTTAACGGCGGGCAGATAGGAGAAAAAGAATGGTTATTCGACGACTTCTGGGGAATCCTAGCGTTAATCTCTGCGGGTGAAGCAGCTAACTCGACGATAATTCAAGAGACGAGAGAGTATATCAAAGGACGCCAGAACGAAGACGGAGGATGGGGGTGGGCCGTCGACGTGGACAGCGACGTAGATAACACCGCTGCAGCGTTGATGGCTTTACTGGCAGCCGGTGAACCACTCAACTCGCCGGCCGTCGAGAATGGGTTGAAATACCTCAGGGAAAACCAGCAGGGTGACGGAGGTTTTTCATGTTGGGGAGTTAGTAACAGCGCTTCAGACTCTTGGGCTATCTGCGCTATAAACGCTGCTGGTCAGGATCCGACAAGCGGAGAATGGGTGAAAAATGGGAATACACCGGTTAGCCACCTGTTAAGCCTACAAAACCCTGACGGCTCGTTCAATTGGTCCTCAACCGAGCCTGGGATGAACTTAGCGTTAATGACCTCATATGCGATAGTGGCGCTCTGTGGAAGAACCTATCCGGTTAACGGTCGAGCGGTCTATGTGAGGATCGAAGGAGACAGGGAAACCATATGGAAAGGCCGAGTGTTCGTTGCATCCTCTATAATCGTAGACGTCAACGGTGTAGAACATTATCTGAACTGTTCTACCGTGCTTGGGGCCCTAGCTAAGGCGGCTGAACTCGGAGGATTTAACTATCAGGTCGAAGAGACGACTTATGGCCTCTACGTAAAATCGATCGCTGGGGAGGCAGCTGCCAAAACGAAAGGTTGGCTGTTCAGGGTCGATTATGTAATGCCGGGGGTCGGTGCTGACAGCTTCCTGCTCGGTGAGACTTCTCCTCCAGAGCCTCCGCATGAAGAAGTGTTATGGTATTACGGGGTCTGGACGGCTGCCCCGATAAAGGTTGAAGTCGACAAGACGGTCGTAACTAAAGGCGGATCCTTCACGGTCAACGTGAGCTACTACAACGACACTCTAGGAAAGTGGCTTCCCTTGGACCATGTTTCAGTTGCACTCGACGGATGCAACTACACTACTGGTTCTGACGGTAAAGTTGAAATCGAAACAGGTAAACTTAAGCCGGGCTTCTACACGTTATCGGCCAGTAAGGAAGGCTTCGTAAGGAGCGACACGGTTAAGGTTCAAATTAAACCTACCCCTCCTCCCCCTCCGCCACCACCGAACGAGAAGCCTGTAGCGAACTTCACCTTTTCGCCTCTCCACCCCACCTGTTTAGAGCCTATACGGTTTGTAGATAACTCCTACGACCCTGACGGCTCGGTTGTGGCATGGTATTGGGACTTCGGCGACGGAACGACCTCTACGGAAAGGAACCCCACCC
>CAZVJZ010000103.1:0-4321 GCA_964627655.1 uncultured Candidatus Bathyarchaeia archaeon | reverse complement strand
CACTCTCCTCGCCGCCGAAGAGTAAACGCTTCCCATCGACTCGACGCCTTCCCCCGATAGGAGAAATACTTTATGGATAGATATCCCCAGAACTTTAAAGTTTTTCTAAGAAAGGGAGGCTTATTTGAACCCCCGCATAGAAAGCAGATTCTATCGTCGACCTACTCATCCTTACTTAGACGGCCTGTTCTATAACCTTTCTTCCTCACAACCTTTAAGTTAAAGCGTTTCTCGACCTGTAGACCTACATTCACTTCCTTCCCTCTGTTTCGCGTAAACAAAGTGATCTGACGGCTTCTCATTGCGTAACCCCCAAAAGCTTTAATGACCAGTCAGACCTAGGAGGTTAAGGAGGCTGAGTTTAGAATGGTTGGGAAGAAGGTTCTTTACGCCGAGCATACTTGGCCTGAGATCAGGGAGGCTGTGAGGGAGGGAAGGATTCCACTTTTACCTGTAGGCTCGATCGAGGACCACGGCCCCCATCTGCCGCTAGAGACGGATATATTTATAGCGAGCGAGATCTGTAGGAGGGCGGCTGAAAGGATTCCTGAAGAGGTCGTGTTGATGCCTGGGATAAGCTACTGCTTCAACGAGCATCACATGGACTTTCCCGGCAACATATCTGTCGAGCCGTACCACTTTATAGACTATGTCTTCGACTTGTGTAGAAGCCTCTCTAGACACGGTTTCAGGAGGATAGTGCTGGTTAACGGGCATGGGAGCAATACGCCGTTCCTCGATATAGCGGCTAGAAGGGTGAACAACGAGACTAACTCCATCTGCGTAGCCGTTAACTGGTGGAGCCTAGCGAGAGACACTATCAGAAGGGTTGTGAGCCACGCCTCCCACGCCGGGGAGCTGGAGACTTCGGTTATGCTCTACCTTAAGCCTGAAGCCGTAGACATGAGTAAGGCCGAAGCCGACCTAAACGTCTATATGGGTCAGGGTGAATCTAAGTTCATCTGGAGGGATTTAGTGAACCCTTCCCCGGTCTCCTACATGGAGTGGTGGAGCAGGTTCTCTAAGATGGGGGTGATCGGGGACCCCACTAAAGCCACGGCTGAGAAAGGAAGGGTCATAGTGGAGGAGACTGTGGCTAGGCTGGTCGAGTTTATAAGGGAGTGGAGAAGGAGGAAAATATTTCCTAGGGTAGACCACCATTAAAACGTAAACCGTCTCTCCTTGACACTTCCATCCTATGGTATGTTACGGCTTTGACTCCGACTTTCTGGGGGTGCTTCGAAGGGTCGAATGGTTCTCCGAAGGCTTTAGCCTTAAGCGATAGACTTCCATCCTCCTCTTTCAGCTCATATATCTCGAACCTGCTGAACAGAAGGCCTTCAGTTTCGAACTCGATTATCAGCTTTTCAAGCCAATCGTAGAGCAGCGACTTTTCATCATGCCCCTCGGCCTCTATCTCCCTAACGGTAGACGGAAAAACCTTACTTGTGTCCGTCATAACTTCGAAAAGCGCTAATGCGGCGTTTTCGAGGGCCTCCTTAAAGTCCCTACCGTAGCTTGCTATATAGATGTCTGCCGTGTGCTCGAGAAACTCGAAACGCTTCATACCTATCCGCCTGTCAGACGTGGACACCATCTTATAGGCGGAGGTGAAAATAAGGGTTGCGAGGATAAAGGTTAAGGCTAAAAGAGGGATGAATTAAAGCTTACCGTCGATGGGGAGGCTTAGAACTCTCCTCCCATCCCAGGTGAGCTCGGCGCTTTCTCTTTTTCCTCTTCCTTAAGTTTGGATGCTGCTATGACGTCGTCTATCCTGAGGATCATGGAAGCTGCTTCCTCAGCCGACTTTATCGCATGCTCTTTTACCCTGATAGGCTCTACCACACCTGCCTCGTAGGTGTCGATAGTCTTTCCGGTGAACACGTTTACCCCCACGTATTTTCCACCCTCTTTTTCATGCTCAGCCCTTAACGATACCATGATGTCAAGCGAGTCTAAACCAGCATTCTCTGCCAGGGTTTTCGGAACGACCTCTAGAGCGTCTGCGAATGCTTCGATGGCTAGCTGTTCTCTGCCTCCTATCTCTCTAGCATACTCCCTTAAGCGTTTAGCTAACTCCGTCTCTACAGCGCCTCCTCCGGCTACGACCTTAGGTTTCTCGACGACGTCCCTGACGACGCATAGGGCGTCATGCAACGCACGTTCAGCCTCGTCGACCATCCTTTCTAGGCCGCCGCGGATGAGTATGCTCACAGACTTGGGGTTCCTGCATCCCCTGATGAAGACTAGCTTGTCGTCCCCGACCTTCCTTTCTTCGACCAGCGAGGCGTAACCTAGCTTCTCCGGGGTTAGGTCGTCTAGGTTCGTCACTATCCTCCCTCCTGTGGCTCTGGCAAGCTTCTCCATGTCAGATTCTTTGGCTCTCCTGACTGCTAGAATACCTTCTTTTGCCATGAAGTACTGGGCCATGTCGTCTATGCCTTTCTGGCAGACGACTACGTTAGCGCCTGCAGACTTAATCTTGTCTACCATCTCTTGAAGCATCTTCGTCTCCTGGTCTAGGAAGGCTTTGACTTGGGCTGGGTCTCTTATCCTTATCTCGGCGCTGTACTCGGTCTTCTCTACCTCCAGCGGGCATCTTAGAATATCGATCTTGGCTTTCTCGACACGCTTAGGCATACCAGGATGAACGACCTCCTTCTCTAAGATTACTCCGTTGATGAACTCTGTCTCTACTAGGCTTTCACCCTCCTTCTTTACGACTTGGATGTTGTCTATGTCTGCGACGTTTCTCTCTCCTCTCCTCTCTGTTATGGTTTCTACGGCCTTGATGGCTAGCTCGGCGAAGTGGTCTGAAGCCTCCTTGATCGCTTTGCTGCCCATCGAGGTTTTAGCCACTTTCATGAGTGTCTCATGGTCTTTCAGGTCTATGGGTATGCCCAAGTCCTCGAGTATCTCTAAGGCCTTCTTCACGGCTTTCCTGTAGCCGCTTACGATGATCGTCGGGTGAATGTTCTGGTCTAGTAGTTCCTCAGCCTTCTTCAGGAGCTCGCCTGCAAGGACGACCGCCGTGGTCGTACCGTCCCCGACTTGGTTGTCCTGAGCCTTCGCCACCTCCACCATTATCTTTGCGGCTGGATGCTCGACGTCTATTTCTTTAAGTATGGCTGCACCGTCGTTCGTTATGGTTATGTCTCCGAGGCTGTCGACGAGCATCTTATCCATGCCTCTCGGACCTAAGGTTGTTCTGAGTACCTCGGCGATTATCTTAGCGGCCATTATGTTGTTTTTCTGCGCTTCCCTGCCGCGTCTTCTTCCGGTTCCCTCTTTAAGTATAAGGACCGGTTGACCGGACTGTGTGGTTAGGTAAGCCATATAGTTTCACCCTTTCAAGTTCAAGGAGATTGTTACTTGAGTCTCAAAACTTATCTTGAAATATAAACGTTTTCTAGGTTTGCTTGGCGAGGGCATGTTTAGTATTCTGGTGTTTCTTTACCGCTTGGAGGAGCAGGCTTCTTTCCTGCGGCTATGACGTCGTCTATCTTCAGGATCATCGAGGCTGCTTCGGTCGCCGATTTGACCACCTGTTTCTTTACGGCCAGCGGCTCGTAGACTTCCAGTTCACGCATGTCTTTTACTTTCCCGTCGAAGACGTCGATCCCGACCCAGGTCTCTCCCTTCTCATGCCTCGCTCTTAGTTCGGATATTATGTCTATGGGGTCTAGACCTGCGTTCTCGCCTAGGGTTATGGGTACCGCCTCTACGGCTTCAGCGTAGGCCTGTACTGCGAGTTGTTCTTTACCTGCTAGGCTTTCAGAGTATTCTCTTAGGGCTTTAGCCACCTCTATCTCTGGGGATCCCCCGCCGGCTAAGACCTTGGGTTCCTGCACGACGTCCCTGACGACGCATAGGGCGTCGTGTATGGACCTCTCGGCTTCATCGACGAGCCTGTCGGTTCCTCCTCTGATGAATATCGCTACGGCCTTCGGGTTCTTGCATTTTTCGATGAATACCATCTTGTCGTCTCCGATCTTGCGTTCTTCTACTAGTCCTGCTTCTCCCAAGTCTTCTGGGGTTAGGTCGTCGATGTTGTTTACTATTCTTCCGCCTGTGGCTTTGGCTAGCTTCTCCATGTCGGACTTTTTCACCCTTCTGACGGCTAGGATCCCCTGTTGAGCCAGGAAGTGTTGGGCCATGTCGTCTATGCCTTTCTGGCATAGGACTACGTTGGCGCCTGCAGACTTAATCTTGTCTACCATCTCTCTGAGCATGTTTTCCTCTTCCTTCAGGAATGCCTCCATCTGTTCGGGTGTTTCGATGTTTATCTTTGCGTCGAACTCTGTCTTCTCTACTTCTAGGG
>CAZVJZ010000102.1:0-4397 GCA_964627655.1 uncultured Candidatus Bathyarchaeia archaeon | reverse complement strand
CAGTGACAAACGTTCCCATGCGCTTGATAAACCGCTAATTCTCTTCATCACAAGAACAGTTTTCCAGACTCTTTCCTCAAAGAGACGTCTTAATACAAAGATTGCTTCCTGCTTTATGCCCATATCATATGGTGCCAAAGACACTTCCATATTCAAACGTTTAATGAACCATTCATTTTTCTCCTCATCAGAGTAGTATTTAGACACCATGAAGATGGGGGCGTCAGCATATTCATGTTGCATCAAGAACTCTTTCAAGAAGTTTATTAATTGATCAGCTTCTCTATCGCTTGTGATGACAAAGGGGAGAGGTATTTCCCACAAATCTCCCTGAGGCTTGGTGGGGGGCGTCCATACTCTCTCCAAGCTTGGAGTTGCAAAACGAGCTGCTACAATAATTGGATAAATTGAAGCTATCATGGCTGAGAGCATACAAACACCTATAACAAATGTTACATGACTCGAAGTTGGATCTAGAGTAATTCCAAGCGAAGGCCCAGCAATTTTTGCAATTAAAAGCGTGCTTACATATCCTATCGTTGAGCCAACCACAGCATATGTAATGGCCTCAGCTAAGAATTGTAGAGCGACATGAGCTGGAGAAAGCCCAAGGGAATTGAATATAAAAATCTCTCTCCGTCTCTCATACATGGAGGCCAAAAGCAAGTTAAGAAGAGACAGCATAATAATTACTAAGGGTATTATCTGAAATTCGATGCCAAAGACTGTGTAAGATAAACCAGCGGACAATAACCATATCTGGTCATCAGAAGTGTAGTAAATTTGATGAATATTAAAATGACTGAATATTTCTTTAGCCATTTTTGGCGCTAAACTGGGCTCATACGGTTTAATTGCAATACTAGCCATTCTACCTCCAAGGCCCTGTACAATTCTATATGGGAGAATTACGAAGTAGCTTGTATCAGCATGCACATCCCAAGGATTCGGCTCTACATCATATCTTATGGGAGTCACTTCTTCGCCATCCAGATCTCTTAGGTAGTAAACGTTATCGCTTATGATCCCCACAATGGTGAAGTTTGTTCCCGCTATCTCAACTATATCTCCAAGCTTAAATCCACCTTCCTTCGCTATTGTCTCGGGCACTATGCATACTGGAGTTATCATTTTTTCTTCGATTTCATTAAACCATCTGCCCTCTACAAGCAACCCCTCTATGTTAGTGATCTCACTTTCACGGGAAGATAGACCCCAAAGTATGGGTACTGAAACATTGATTCCAGTTGTTGTTGAACGGATTTTGTAGCCATAGGTTTCATAAGGATTCTCTTGGCTCCTAAATCTTGGGAACATGTAAACCCATACCCTAGGGGCAATTATCGCCGAGTTTCCATATTTAGCTTCCAGGAATCTGAATATTCCTACTCCTATATCAAAGCCTCCTTCTCCCCAAGCATATTTTCTGATTAAAATGCCATGATAGAGAGGGTCTGCGCCAATTCTATTAGCTCTTACCAAGGTCACCGCTGAGATGGAAGAAAACATTGAAACACTGGCAACAAGCAATATGAAACTAATAAGCACGATAGCGCATCGCAATTTTCTTCTTTTCATGTTTTCCACAGCTATTTTAAAGGTGGGAATTAAGGAAACTCCTAATCGCTGTATATCAACCCTATGTTCACCAACTTTCTTTATTCTGGTTTCTGCTAGAAAGTCAGCAATTCTTCTAAACATTATCACAACAATTGGTAACAGCAAAAGAAGAATTGAAAAACCAAGAATGTTTATTATGGGACTAGCCGCTAAGGAAAAGCCTGGATGAAGGAAATATAGGCTGGTAATTAGAAGACCGAAAATCAATATAATTGAAAAAATTTTCTTTTTTCCCTGAAGGTTGAAGAACATTGCTTCTGCGAGAATTGTAAATGGAATGCTTAATAATGAGAAGAAGGGTATAGTTGAAGCTGAGCTTTCCGCTTTTATCCTAAAGTGTAAATATGAATCTAGCGCCTTACGCCAACTCTTAGCACAAAGCACCGTATAGTTTGAAAACTGTCCCTTTCTGAAAGCTTCTTTAGCTGCCTCTAGCTGTTCTTCAGCCTTAAGTAGACTTGAGAGGAATTGCCAATCTTCCTTTGATGCTTCCTTCTCTAGAATTAATTTGGAAAGCGCTTTTGCTCTTAGAATTAAGTCCGATATTCCTTGATGAACTGGTATAAAACGTTGTTCATGGGGTTTTAATGTAAAGCCATATCCCTCTGAGAGATCGGCGGTACTATTCAGATAGACTGCAAACGGATATCTTTCTACCGTGGTATAAGCCATAACCTTTACTTTTTCATTGGGTGGAAAAGCAACAACATAGAGGCCGTGCCTACTCCACACTCCATAGCTTAGTAAGTCCTCAAACTTTACATTTTTTATCTGCAATTGAGCTGAGACTGTTTCTCCGCTGGGAAGCATAGGAGATGCTAGGGATGTTGGATGGAATATTTCTAAGACAATTTGCGAGCAGTTAAAAACTGTGAGGATGCCCACATCAGGTATGCCTGACATCCACCCTATGACTTCTGATCGATAACGGTATCTACCCATGTCTGGGGCATATATTATGTCGCCTGTCAATGGATCGATCACCCAAGCGGATATAATATAGGTTACGTATCCGTAGTCTGGAAAGCCGAAGCCGCCGTCAAAAAGAAAACGCCCATTTTCATCAGCTAAGGTTATACGCCTAAACCATGTGGGCATATTCTTGAAAATTTTAGGATTCGAGCCCACTTGCGGGCCCGAACCTCCTTCAACAACGACCAAAGCTTTAGGTATAGGAGAATACCATCCTACAGATTCATTCCACATTCCTACGATTCCAGTTAGATTTTCCCAATGAGTAATGCTTCTTCCAGCTGAGAGGGTGCTTATCCAATCCGCTACATTATTATCTTTATTTTCGAGCCAACCCATTATACGGTTTTGCGCCTCGTTGTTAAGTATCTCCGTAGTCCAATCTACATTCGCGAGTTTATATAGAGAGCAGAGGATAAGGTGGAGTTGAGCCTCCAAATTCTCAAAATTAACGTATTGATACTTATCGAAGGGATGATATAGAAACTTGTTGAAATAGGCAGTTGTGAAAGCTGAGGGTGAGGGGAAGGGTGAGAAACCGTAACGTAGTAGGAAAAATGGTTCCATGTCAAACACTTTTGTGAACCAGCTAAATTGTGCTCCTACATCATCTTCAACCCCACTAATCATGTATTGGGAGAAGTAATATGCCTTATATTTATTGGAGGAACCAATGGAACCGATGACTTCCGAATACGTTGCTCTGAGGAATTTCTCTAACCAGTAAGCGGTTGTAAATGCGGTGTTCGTGTCATAGACGGCTCCCCGCCAATAGACGGTAGAGACAGAACCCGATCTTCCACCTGTTGAGCATGGAACCCATAACAATTCATTACTACCCGCATCGATTTGAAGGTCAATTAACCAGAAAATGTTTTTTTCAATAATCCACCCTAAATCCCCATTTCTTTTCCATCTTCTTTCTGGGTCAAGAAATTCATTTATGAGTTGTACTGCTCCTTCGAGATTTTGATGATGGGCTCCTAAGGCAACGAATATTATTGTATGTTTTGGTTTATGCTCTTGGAAGTATCTTGCAATTTCCAATAGTGAGGCAATACTGCATGCTTCTTGCGCTCCTGGAGCAAGTCTCGGAGCGTCAGAATACGAGTCATAGTAAGTAATTATCATCATTGACTGATCGGGGTATACTGTTCCTTTTATGAAGCCTATTATATTCCATGTTTTCGCTTTCTCCCAATATGTGCTTGATTTTATCAAAACTTCTTCTCCTACATTCTTAAGCAGATAATTCCCAACATTTTTCGGCGCGTAAAATCTCGGAAACTTTAGCGGAAGATCTTCTATAAATGTGGTTGTCATTAAGCGCCTTACATTAAAGACGTCGTGCTTTAGTGGGGGAACAAACTCTTCAGGGTCAGGTTCAAGAAAAATTACGGCCTTGGCTCCAAGCTTGTACAGCGTGATCCAATTTGAACCTGTACGCCAATCGACAAGCGCGATATTTCCCTTTATATCTAGGCCATCAAGGTCTTCCATTTCGGCGTTTTTCACGTATATAAGGCGGCCTGAGATACCTTCAGGAGGTGTAGTGGAGGGGACAATAAAGTTGGGTCGTATGGAATAAAGCTCTAGGGTTTCATTCTTAGAAGGAATTGTTATGTTCGTTCCATGATCTATGCAATCAACAACCTCAAATTCTTGAGTAGTAACGTTTTCTAAGCCGATGGAAACGAATTGATTGTAAATATATTGGGCTGTAATCCTGTTACCGGGATATCCTGTAGCTCGGGTACCTAGGCTTGAGAAGAACCTAACATGCTCAGATATTTGAGACATATTTA
>CAZVJZ010000101.1:0-4467 GCA_964627655.1 uncultured Candidatus Bathyarchaeia archaeon | reverse complement strand
ATACCTCCTGAGTAAAGAGGTCGTGGAGGTGGTAGGGCCTTCAGGCGAACCCGTCGAATTCAAGGACCTCCTAGAGTTCTTTAGGTTGCATGACGAAAACCTGTGGGTTCGCTACCTGATGTACCGCGACTTAAGAAGCAGAGGCTACGTTGTGCGTGAGGGCTTCGGCTTAGGCATAGACTTCAGGGTTTACGAGAGAGGTACTTATGGGAAGAAGCCTGCCGCCTACCTGATCTATGGGATCCAGGAGGGTAAACCTGTATCCATCGGAGAACTATCCAAAACCTTAGCTTACACCCAGAACTTGAAGAAGAAGCTGGTACTCGCAGTGTTAAGTAGAAGGGGCGAGGTAGTCTACTATTCCCTCTCTAAACTTACGTTCTCTAAATAATCGTTGGAGGATGACTGGTTATGGTGAAGTTTCGTCCGGTTAGAGGTATGCGGGACATACTTCCAGACGAGATGATCCCGAGACAGAGGGTCCTCGACACTCTGAGGGAGGTCTTCGAGACCTTCGGTTTCCTCCCGCTTGAAACCCCGGCCCTCGAGAGTTGGGAGCTACTCTCGGCTAAGGGTGCAGGCGGACCTGAGGTCTTAGAGGAGACATACAGGTTCGAAGATAAGGCTGGGAGGCTGATCGGTCTACGCTACGACTTGACGGTTCCCCTAGCCAGGGTGGTGGCTTCGAACCCTACCCTGCCTCTACCGTTTAAGAGATACCAGATCTCGAGGGTTTGGAGGTATGGAGACGTAGCTAAAGGCAGGCTGAGGGAGTTCTGGCAGGCAGACGTCGACGTGGTAGGCTCTGCAAGCATGCTTGCAGACGCCGAGGTCTTAGCGTGTGCTATAACGGCCTTCAAGAGACTCGGCTTCAAGGACTTCACGGTTAGGCTTAACCACCGGAAGATCCTCTCAGCGCTTATCCGATATTCTGGAGTAGAGGAGTCTAAGGTTATCGATGCCTACAGGGCGATAGATAAGCTCGATAAAATCGGATTGGCGGGGGTCGAGAGAGAGCTCCTCGCGAGGGGGGTCTCGGTCGGGTCGGCAAAGAGAATACTCGATCTGATCGGTCTTGGTGGAGAAGCAGACTCGGTTTTAGCCGAGGCTGAAGACTTGTTGAGTGGGGATGCTGAAGGAATGGATGGAATCGAAGATTTGAGAAACCTGATTTCATACCTGAAGGATCTCATCGCTGAACCTAAACTTAAGGTGGACCTGAGCTTAGCTAGAGGTCTAGACTACTATACAGGACCGATCTTCGAAGTTTCAGGGGCTAAGAAAGTAGGTAGCTTAGCCGGTGGTGGAAGATACGACAAGCTTATAGGTTTAATCTCAGGTCGAGAAGTTCCCGCTACAGGTATAAGCCTCGGGGTTGAGAGGATAATAGAGGTTATGAAGGAGAAGGGTATGCTCACGGCCGAGAAGAGTAAGGTCAAGGTTTTCGTTGCGAAGGCAGGCGGCGAGGTGATCGAGGCGATGCTTAACCTTGTCGCAATGCTTAGAGAGAGAGGTATACCTACAGAGTTCGACCTTAGAGGCCGCTCGCTCAAGAAGCAGCTGGAATATGCTGATTCACGCGGGATAAACTACGTCCTCATAGTAGGCAGGAAGGAGTTGGAGAAGAGAGCCGTTAAGCTAAGGGATATGCGGAGCCGTGTCGAAAGGGAGGTCCAGATAAACGATCTTGCTCGTACCCTAGAAAACCTGTTCTAGACGTGCTTTGGCAGGGCCGTCTGTCTCGCCTCTTCTTATCGATCGGGCGGCCCTAAACAGGAAGGCTCCTATAACGGCCACTAGAAACGCTGCTCCTATAAACGTATTCAACCACTCCAGAGCGTCTGAGAGTAAACTTAGCTGAGGTATGTATTCTGAGGCCATAGAATACGCTTCAAAGTAGTTGTTGAAGAACCAATGCAAGATCACGGAGGCTTGAAACCCGAACTTTATGTAGACTAAACCGAGTACTATCCCCATGAACGTCGCGTGGGTGGCCTTGCCTATCTTCCATCCTATACCCGACAAGACGTGGGCGAAACCGAACATGAGCGCCGAAAGCGCTAGGATGAACCATTCTCCATAAGTGAGGTCCATGAACCTTCTTCCTAGAAACCGTTTCAGGTCTAACTTATCCTTAGTCCTCTGCGGGAATGCTAGGGCCATCAGAAAAACCTGTAACCCACTAGGCCCACCTCTCTCCTGTTTTATGTATGAGTAGATCCTAGAGACCATCACGGCTTCGAAGACTCCTATAAAGAGCACTCTGAACGTGAACTCCTCGAATATAGAAGCGTAAGCTAACTGAAAATAAAGTTCATATTTATCGATCTCCGGCAACCCTCCCGTAGGCACTCCGTGAGCCTCTTGGATGCTGTATATGGCTAAAACTATGAGCAGGGTCCCGTTCGCTATGAAGGGTGTACTCAAAAGGTTGTTCTTGAGCAGGTTCTTTACGTGCCCCCTTAACGTTTGTCTTATCGCATCGAGTATCCCCTCCCTCATCCATATCGCGATTATAAAGCAAAGTAGCTGGAAGGACCATAGGAAGAGAAACAAGGTTCCTCTCGTAACCTCTACGGGTATGACGACCGGGGTGGTGTATATCATGACCGGTATACCGTGAATGTAGTTTTTCATCGCTTCTATGCCTTCTGGGGTGAATAGGAGGAGGAAAACGCTGAGGAAGTGTGAGGTGAAGAAGGATGCTATCACGGTCAACGATAGGAAGACCGATACATACTTTAAACAGCCTCTAAGAATTTGTAAGAGTCTTTGTTGAACGTACGGTCTTTTCTCGAGGCATTCTCCGCTCAAGCCTAAACATCACTCATAGAGTTTCTCGATCTAAAAATACAGGCAACTTCTATGTTAATCTTTAGCGGTAGTTTTAGAAAACGATTAAAGAAGGTGCCTGATAGTTTATTTCAGAGGAGTTTACTTTGCGTTTCACGTCGGGGGATATAGTCGGAACGAAGGGAGAGGAACTTAAGGGTAGGAAGATAGTTTTATGTCTCACCGGAAGCGTCGCCGTGGCTAAGGCTCCGGAGGTAGCTAGGGAACTAATGCGTCACGGCGCAGAAGTCCACGTCTTCATGTCTAAGGCTGCACAACACTTGATCTCTCCGAGGCTTATGGAGTGGGCTACTGGGAACCCTGTCGTGACAGAGCTGACGGGAGCGGTCGAGCATGTAGCTATGGCAGGCGAACATCCCGGAAGGGCAGACCTAGTTTTGGTAGCTCCTGCTACCGCCAACACCATCGGGAAGATGGCTGCAGGGATAGACGACACGCCTGTTACGACCCTTCTGTCCACGGCTTTAGGGTCTGGAATACCGATTCTGATAGCTCCTGCTATGCATGAATCCATGTATCGTCACCCGATAGTCGAGGAGAACATACGTAAACTCAAGTCGGTTGGCGTATCTTTCGTCGGTCCGAGGCTCGTTGAAGGTAAGGCTAAGGTCGCCGAGGTCGAGGAGATAGTTGAGTATGCGATCAGGGCTTTAAGGGAGCCTAAGGACCTGGAAGGTAAACACGTCTTAGTAACGGCTGGGCCGACCATAGAGTACATAGACCCTGTTAGGATCATAACTAACAGAAGTTCGGGTAAGATGGGGATGGCTATAGCGAACGAGGCTTTGAGGAGGGGTGCAGAAGTCACGGTTATCTACGGTCCTGGAACGGCTCCTCCGCCTTACGGGGCTAAAGTAGTTAGAGTGGAGACGACAGAGGATATGTATGAAGCTTTAGTAAACGAGCTTAAGGGTGGAGGCTACGACGTGGTAGTTGCCGCCGCGGCGGTTTCTGATTGGATTCCTGAGAAGAGCTACGGGTATAAGCTGCCTTCGAGTAATCTGCGTGAGTTTACGTTGAGGCTTAAAGCCGCTCCTAAGCTCGTCGAGTACGTTAAGCGTTTAAGCACCGAAACCTTTCTCGTAGCCTTCAAGGCCGTTTATAGGCTGCCTGTGAAAGAGCTTATCGAGCAAGGCTACCGTAAATTGACAGAAGCTAAGGCGGACCTCATAGTCGTCAACGACGTGGGGAAGGCTGGTTCAGGCTTCATGGTCGACACAAACGAAGTCTACATAATAGACAAAGATAAAAACGTTATACACGTGCCTTTAAGTCCAAAAATGATCGTGGCGGAGAAGATATGGGACTTCGTAGTCAAAAAGATTCTCGGATAAGTCTTAAAGCACTATTCTACACCGAAATATATATTTAAACTACTACATCTTTTTTATGATTGAAAGAACTTTATTTTAAAGTCGATTTCCGGTGAACAGTGGTGAAGCTTGTAGAGAAAGAAGATACCGCTCGACTTAAGTTTTTACGCGATATGTCTGAGGTGTTATCCTCCCTTTCTCATCCAGACGCACTCTTGATATTCGAGAGGATGAAGGACGGCGTTGAGAGCTCCACGAGAGTGATCAAGGAGCTAGGCTTAACGTCGAAGAGATACTACAC
>CAZVJZ010000100.1:0-4512 GCA_964627655.1 uncultured Candidatus Bathyarchaeia archaeon | reverse complement strand
GGCTGGGTATGAAGAGCGGATGGATAAGCAAGGTCGTCGATAACTCTCTAGGTAGAAGGATAGTCAACGAGATCCGTGGGTACGGCGTAGACGTTTCACGCGTAGTCTGGACGGACGAGGGACGGGTGGGCTTATTCTTCGTCGAGTTCGGGGTCGAGCCGAGGCCTTCGAAGACCATATATGACAGGGCAGGCTCCGCTGTGGCCACGCTTAAACCTGAGGAGGTGGATTGGGATTACGTTAGGCAGGCGAAAGTCCTTCATCAGACAGGGATCACACCTGCGCTTAGCAGGGTCTGCGAGGAGCTGACCGTGAAGGCGGCGGAGACGGCTAGAGAGCTGGGGGTTAAGAACTCTTTCGACGTTAACTATCGTTCACTGCTCTGGAAGCCAGAGGATATGAGGAAGACCTTAAGCCGAATTCTACCTTACGTGGACATTCTTATATCCACCTTGAGGGACGCCTGTCTCCTCGTAGGAGAAGACCTTTCTCCGGAGGATACGGCGGCTGAGTTGAAGAGGGAGTATGGAAGCGAGGTAGTCGTCATCACTCTCGGAGATAAGGGGAGTCTAGCCTTAAGCGATAAAGTATATTATGGGAGAATCTACAGGCTCAGGGAGGTGAACCGACTAGGTACGGGAGACGCTTTCGACGCAGGATTCATCTACGGATATTTGAAGGGTGGTGTGCGGAGAGGGTTGGAGTACGCCGCCGCTATGGCAGCCCTTAAGTTCACGATTCCGCAGAACATACCGCTCATAGATAGAGAGGATGTAGAAAACTTGATTAGCGGGGTGCATGAGAAGGATATTCGACGATGAAAGATCATAGGCAACCTACTTTGAGCGCTCTAACTCTTTGATTAGCTCTCTGGCTGCCAGTCTAACAGACTCTCTGCAGTTATGTCTGGGCCTCCAGCCTAAGGCTTTCAGCCTGCTTACGTCGAGCAGCATGTTCTTAACGTCTCCAACCCACCCACGGCCGTCCCTGAAGCCCCCAACATAGGTGACTTTAACGCTTTTCAAGCCCATCTCCTCCATCACTATCTCGGCTATTTCCCGTACCTCTATCTGGTCTTCAGAACCTATGTTTAAGATGTCGACCTCTTCTTCAGACTTCTCTAAACCGACCATCATGGCTTCTACGCAGTCCTTCACGTAGAGGTAAGACTTGTTCTGTCTTCCGTCTCCAAGAACCTTAAGCTCCCTCGGGTTATCCATCAACTTCTTTATGAAGTCGTATATGACGCCGTGTCTACTTCTAGGCCCCACTATGTTCGCAAGCCTGTAGATTAAGGCTCTAAACCCATAGGTGTATGCGTAAGCCGTTATCAGAGATTCGCAGGCAAGTTTAGAGGCGCCGTAAACCGATATAGGTTTTAGGGGTCCATAATCCTCTGGAGTCGGGATAGTCGCTGCTTCACCGTAAACGGTCGAAGTGGACGTGAAGGCAAGCGTATCGACCACCCCAACCTTCCTAGCGGCTTCTAGTAGGTTAAAGGTGGCCTCCACATTCTGTCTGAAATGAACTTCGGGGCTTCTCGTTCCCACCCTGACTTCTGGGTTCGCCGCCAGATGATAGATCATGGTGGAGCCCTCGACCGCCTTCTTCACAGATTCGAAGTCGAGGAGGTCGCCTTTCATGAACCTAACGTTTGGACGGCCGAGACATGAACCTAAATTCTTTAAGTCTCCACCGGTTAGGTTGTCGAGTACGAGAACCTCGAAGTCTCTCGACGCTAACTCCTCCACGAGGTGGCTGCCTATGAAGCCTGCCCCACCGGTTACAAGAACCTTGCCCATGGGAAACGCCTCATGAAACCTCTTTCAATACTCTCTTAGCTATGGAGAAGTCTTCATCCACCTCCCTGAGCGAGCCGACGCCTATCATGCATGCGTCTACTCCGACATCGTTAAAGACGAAGCGTAAAGCCTCTTCTGGGGGGATCCTGCCTCCAGCCATAGTCTTTATCGCTATGACAGGCTTACCAGAGCTTTTAATTGCTTTTAAGGCTAGCTCCCTGCTGGGAAGCATCAGGGCTCCCAGCTTGTTTACGGGTGTCAGGTAGCCGTCCACGGCTAGCTCAGAGTCCTCCAAGATAGGTATTGTGGAGCCTGCGTGGTGGACGCCTAAGACTATAGTCTCGAATCCTTCGTTCCGTAGTAGGGAGGTCAGGTCCTCTAACAGGTCTAGCCGTCCACTCATTGCTAGGAAGTCGCTCTCCGAACCCGGTTCCACGAATAGAACCTTGAAGCCTCTAAAGCAGTTTAGACACCTTCTAACCGTATCGAAGTCTATTTCTAGCTTATCGATTTCTTCTTTACAGTATCCGCCTGAACAGGCGACCGTGCGTCGAAGATTCTCTCTCCACCCCTTCCTGCATAGGAGGATCGGGTCGTTAAGGTAGCGTTCTAGAACGCTACGCCCGACGAGCTTAGCCTCGTAATTCAGGTATGAAGCCCATCTCCTATAGTCGTCTACACGTTCACCCTCCATCCTTAAAGGTATTCTTAGACAGAAGGCGAGCGCTAACTCCACGCCTGTAAGTGCTTCAGCCTTCTTTACGGCCTCCAGAAGTAGGCTCGCCAACGGACCCTCGACCGACGGAACGGCGCTAACGGCCGTCACTCCATATCTTCTCACAGCCCTGACGAGAACCTCGACCGTGTTATCGACGTTAGAGAACCTTTCAGCGTACAGCCTGTTCTTCGCTTCACCTTGATACGACTCGCCGAGGAAGGGGAGAGAGCCGATCATAACCCTAGGAATCTTTACACCGCCGACATCGACAAGAGGGAAGCCTGAAGCCTCGATATAGGTCTTCATGACAGACTAAATTTTTAGCGAGGAGACTCTAAAGTCTTTTTCAATCCTCTTTAAAGGGAGACAGCCGTTAGTCCGGGATGTCTAGTTTTAGCTGCCTCTTGAGAGTTTTATACCTGTTCCTGACGGTGACCTCTGTTACGTTGGCCGCCTGAGCTATGTCTTTCTGAGTCTTCTTTTCCCCGGAGACCATGCAGGCTAGGTAGAGGGCTGCCGCGGCGAGGCCTAGGGGGTCTTTACCGGCGGAAACCTTCAGTTCCTTCGCCTGACGTATGTAGAAGATCGCTAAGCCTTGAGTTTTTCCGCTTACGCTTATTCTCTCCGCTATCTTAGATATGTATGTCATAGGGTCTGCTACGGGCATCTGGATCTCGAGCTCCCTCAAGAGTAGACGGTAGCATCTGGCAACATCCTTCCTGTTGACGAGGCTTGCCTCCGATATCTCCCGGAGAGTTCTCGCCGTGTTCGTGATCCTGCATGCTGCGTAGAGTGAAGCGGCTGCTATGGCCGCTATGGAGCGGCCTCTGACGAGTCCCTTCTCTAAGGCTTTACGATATATGACCGCAGCCTTCTCTTTCACCGAACCGGAGATATACACTTTATCAGAGAGCCTGTCGAGTTCAGACATCGCCTGAGCTAGGTTTCTATCGACCGAGGAATGCACCCGAGACCTGATCTGCCATTTACGTAGCCTAAGCATCTGGAGCCTAGTCGAGAGGGGCAGCCTACGGCCTAAAGCGTCACGGTCTATCCTACCGATAGCCGTCGATAAACCTTTATCGTGCATCGAGAAGGATGTCGGAACACCTACCCTACTTCTAGAGTTCTTCTCCTCTTGGGTAAAGGCCCTCCACTCCGGACCCTTATCCATCAACTGCTCCCTTATGACTAAACCGCATTCCCCGCAGACGATCTCTCCGCTGTCGTAGTCCTGGATTATGTTTAGGCTACCGCATTCCGGACAGCTCTCTACAGAGAGTCCTTTACGTTTAATCGGCCTCAGGGAATTCCTCTTCTTCTCCGCGTAGGAAATGACCAATTCTATCACGGCCCTGCCGATCGCGCCTCAAAACCGTCCATCGAAACGAACCTCAAAACCTTTCTCGTTAGATATATAAATTTTTCGGTTAACTACCACTATCGACAAACCTGTATTTATAACTTCCCTAAAAACAGAGATTTGTAGTGCATGCCCGAAAGTTCAATTTTTATTAGAAAGGTTGAAACCATACTATAGTGTATAAAACGCGGAGAGCCCGGTGGTGTAGCGGTCAAGCATGGCGGGCTCTGGACCCGCTGACGGGAGTTCGAATCTCCCCCGGGCTACCATATTAAACTTCTCAAATAAGCCCGATTCATACCCATTTTGGCTACGACGTAGTTAAACAGTAGTCTATTTCTACACTCACCTGCCATTTTACTTCTAGGTTCGAACACGCATAATCTATAGCGGACTGCAAAAATCCATTCTAGGAATCGGAGTTGCTGGTCGGTCGCACTCAGAGAATGCTGTTAGAAGCGCTGAACGTCTTCATACAAAGCCTGACGACTAGCACGAGCAATTAAAAAATAGAGGGGAACTTTATGTGTAGAGATGTTCCTCCAGCTCCCTCAAGATAATTGAAAACGTCCATTTTCCTTTCTGTAGAATTCTTCTACGTTGTCAGCGCAACAGCTCTTTTCTCCGTT
>CAZVJZ010000099.1:0-4648 GCA_964627655.1 uncultured Candidatus Bathyarchaeia archaeon | reverse complement strand
ACACTTCTTAACCTCATCGACTACAGTAGCCAAGATCTCCGGGTAATGAGCTATTCCGCGGCTGCCGGCCGTAATGCAGATCTCAGCCCCCGGCTTAATTAGCTCCCGAATGCCAGCTTTCCTCAGCTCACTCCTTATCTCGGAGGTGAAGTCCTCAAGTTTAGGAGACGGGATCTTCTGCCGAACCTTCACCATCCTCGGAAAAACGAGTTTAGGAAACGACATCGATCACACCTCTAGGGAAAATTTAGAAGGTTTAGGATAAAAAAGGTTTCTAGATAGAAACAGATAGGCGAAGGTCGATAAGACTGCTGTAAAGGTTATTTATGGCTTATAGGGCTATCTGCACGATGGTCGACTGTTAACTGCGACCTATTTCGAAAGAAAGTTAACGCACCCTACATCTCGAAGCGGCGTGAATACCCTCCTTCAAAACATGGAGCCTTAAAACCGTGAACCCAGACCTAAACCTTCCAAGAAAAGGGGATTCTCGAACGTAATCGAGACCTACCGATATAGATCACATATTAACGTAGGAAACTTCACGTCTAGCGTCTGCCCGACGAGTCTCATAGTAGCGAGTATTCCTGAAGATACTCCATAAAACCTCTTCCGACGGAAACCATGATAACGTTTATATTGGGTGAGGAGGAAGCGAAGACCTAACCGTAGGTGAAGCAGATACAAAGCTTCTTAGAAGGGTATACGCTACAGAAGCTTAGGACAAAACTACTGAATGGAGGTTATGCCAGACCGAACTTAAACTATAAAAAAACATTTACCCTATGAAGGCGAACTCTCTAGTGAGGTTGATCGAGTCTTGGGTAAGATGAAGGCTGTAGTCTATCGAGGGCCTAGGAACCTGGCAGTCGAGGAGGTAGAGGTCCCGCAGATTTCGCCTCAAGAGGTTCTGGTTAAGGTCAGGGCGGCGGGGGTATGCGGTACAGACGTTAGGATATACCACGGCCGCTTTAGGGTTCCCGTGAAGACCGGAAGGATCATCGGCCACGAATTCTCCGGCGACATAGTCGAAGTCGGTAAGGAGGTCGATGGACTAAACGTAGGCATGAGGGTAACGGTTAGACCGATCATGCACTGCGGAAGATGCCTCTACTGCCTCCAAGGAAGAACAAACATATGCTTAAGCCGCCCGACCCTAGGCTACGAATACGACGGAGCGTTCGCTGAATACGTTAGAATACCCGCTCAAGCAATCCGGAACGGAAACGTCTTCGAGATACCTCGAAACCTATCGTATGAGGAGGCTGCCATAACCGAGCCTCTAGCTGCCTGCGTTAACGGAGCCGAAAGGTCGAACATGAGGCCTGGAGACACTGTGGTCATAGTCGGAGGTGGGCCTATAGGCTTAATGCATCTTCAACTAGCAAGGCTCTACGGAGCACAGAGGATAATCGTCAGCGAGGTGAAAGAGGAGAGGCTTAGGGTTGCGGAGAGCTTCGGGGCGGACGTGACGATTAACCCTCTAGAAGAGGACTTGGTGGACTCCGTGAAGAGGTTAACCCAAGGCTACGGAGCAGATGTAGCCATAGTCGCAGTCGGCGCACCCGCCGCCATAGAGCAGGCGATCAAGGCTGTAAGGAAGGGAGGAACGGTCAACATATTTGGGGGATGCCCTACAGGCTCCTCGATCACCATAGACCCTAACATAATCCATTATGGAGAACTGATAGTTACAGGAACGTCAGGCTCTAAGCCATACCACCACTGGAAAGCCGTAAAGCTAGCGAGTGCAGGCCAAGTTAAGCTTAAGCCGCTTATAACACACGTTCTACCTTTAGAGAGGGCTGTGGAAGCCATATCGATGAAGGAACGTGGAGTAGGGTTAAAGCATGTGCTAAAACCTTAAACCGATCCGAAACTTTAGGGGGAAGATAGATGGACGGGGAGCTTCTTCTCGGAATAGACGTCGGAACCTCAGGATGCAAAGCCGAACTGTTCGACGTAAACGCTAACTCCCTGGCTAAAGCTTATCAGGCTTACCCGATAATCCATCCTAGATCAGGTTGGTCTGAAGAAAACCCGGAGGATTGGTGGAGAGCAGTCGTCGACACGACCAGAAAGGTTTTAAAGGATTCTAAAGTCGATCCAAGTCAGGTTAAAGGGTTATCCGTCAGCTGTACCAACGCATGTGTACCTGTAAACGAGAAGGGAGAGGCCTTAAGGAACGCCATCATGCAGATAGACCGTAGGACAATACCTCAAGCCGAGAGGATAAAAGAGAAGTTAAGCGAAGAAAAAGTATTCGAGGTCACAGGGAACCCGGTCGCCCCAGGAAGCTTCACCGCCCCGATAATTCTCTGGCTTAAAGAAAACGAGCCTGAGACCTTCGATAAAACATATAAGTTTATGGTTCCAACAGGCTACATCGTCCACAGGTTAACCGGGAGATTCACGGTCGACTGGTCTAGAGCCGCAACGACCCTACTCTTCGACATAAAGGATAGGAGATGGTGTGAAGAGTTCTGCGATGAACTCGGAATCCCGTTAGATAAACTACCGGAACTACACTCTTCATGGGAGATAGTCGGAACGGTCACGGAAGAGGCGGCTGAGCTAACAGGGCTTAGGGAGGGGACGCCTGTAGTGGCAGGCTGCATGGACACGGTCGCCGCTGCCGTGGGAAGCGGAGCAATAAAGGGTGGAGACCTATTCTGCGTCGTCGGAAGCGTGGCCCGAGTATGCGCCGTCTTGGATAAACCTTCGTTCGACAAGCGTTTCTTAAACACCTGCCACGCAACACCTAACGAGTGGGTGGCTATAGGATGCGTTAACGGTGCAGGCCTATCGCTGAGATGGTTCATAGACACTATAGGGCGCCAAGAGAAACTTCTCTCACAGAACCTAGACCTCAGCCCCTATCAGATACTCGACATAGAGGCGGAGAAAGCGGCTCCAGGCTCAGGAGGAATAATCTATCTGCCCTACCTTGCCGGTGAGCGCAGCCCGATCTGGGATCCGGAAGCACGTGGCGTAGTCTTCGGCTTAAACCTTCAAAGCAGATGGAGAGAGATAGTTCGGGCTTTCTATGAGGGGGTAGCTTATGCTATAAGACATAACGTCGAAACGCTTCACCCCCTATTGGAGGGTAGAGGAGACTACATCAAGCTCAGCGGTGGAGGGGCTAGAAGTAGAGTTTGGAGACAGATCATAGCGGACGTCTGCGGTAAAAGCGTAGTCACAACTACACCGCTCGACACAGAGCCTGTAGGAGACGCTTTGATCGCAGGAGTCGGCATAGGAGCCTATGGAAGCGTCGAGGAAGCCGTTAAAGTTCTCCGGCTAGGGGAGAAGGAGAAGCCGAGGCCAGAATATTATGACCTGTACTCAAGCTTATTCACGCTGTATAAGCGTCTCTACGGGAACTTGAAGAAGGACTTTAAACTTCTAGCCCAGATAGAAAAACGCTTCCTATAGGAGGGTCTCGATGAAAAAGACGGGAAATTCGTTGTGAAAGCAAATCATAGTTCGAGGCTTCATCTGTAACGGCGTCTAGAACCGAGGAACCGTGAATCTTAAAGGGACTATAGCACCCTCCTAACTTCGATGACGGGGTCTACAGGAGGGGACCCAAGCACTTTTTTAACTATCTCCTTAACGACGTCTGGGTTAGGCGCCTCCCAATCGCAGATGCCCATCCCGTTCTCGTCTACGTAGGTTCCGTTAAACTTAACGTCGGGGTAGTCTTTAAGAACCTCATAGAACCTTCCCATCACGTCGTTCAGCTCCTCTCTACTCAACTTCGGAAGCCTACCCTCCTCTGTAAAGTGGAAAACAAGGATCTTGGCCATGTTCACCACCAAAGTAGAGTAGTTAGATCACTTAATATAAAAGTATCAAAGAAAAATAAAAAGACCTCCCTACCGTAATCGCTTATTTCCCCTTTTTATACGCGGCGACAGGCTATACATATCTCTCCGTCACGGTAACTATAGAGGGAAAGAAGGCTCAAAGCAGACTGAAAGTTAGCTGTCTGACATCTTTCAAGTTAGGGGAGGCGACAAAACCTAAACAGCATACTTCTTCAGAGCCTTCATGTTCAGGTCTACACCGAGCCCTGGCGAATCTGGAACCGTGTAGTAGCCGTTCTCCCAGACTAGCGGTTCGACAAGAAGTTCGTCGAAGAAGCCTCCGCCTTTAAGTATGCTCTCCTGAATAAGGAAGTTAGGTATGGAAGCATCTATCTGTAGGGCTGCGGCGGTGATCAAGGGACCTCCCCACACGTGAGGTGCCATCTGGGCGTAATAGGCTTCCGCCATACCAGCTATCTTCTTGCATTCTGTTATGCCACCGCACGAGCCTAAGTCAGGTTGCAGGATAGATGCTGCTCCGTCTTCTAACACCTGCCGAAAGTCGAACACGGTGGTAAGCCTCTCACCTGTAGCGATTGGAATGGTTGTGCTCCTAGCTACCTTAGCCATCTCCTTAGTGTTCTCCGGAGGCACAGGCTCTTCGAACCATAGTGGATCGAAAGGCTCGAGCACTTTAGCGAGACGGATAGCCGAGGCCGTGGTGATCTGGCCGTGAGTACCGATTAAAATGTCGGCCTTAGTCCCTATAGCGTCCCGGATGGCTCCGACGACCTTCTCCACCCTCTTATACTGCTCCATGGTCATGTGATAGGGGTTAC
>CAZVJZ010000098.1:0-4698 GCA_964627655.1 uncultured Candidatus Bathyarchaeia archaeon | reverse complement strand
GTCTATATAGTTTACATTTGTTCTAGGTGTCGTTGAAGGGTTGCCAGATTTTTAGCGAGGACCCTAGCTAGCTCTAGCCTCTCCTCCCGCTTCGTGTAGCGGTTCTCTAGACGGGCTCGTATCCGCTTAACCTCTTCAACTAGTACACGCATAAGGAAGGACTCTACGTCATACTTGTTCATTTCTTCAAGGTTTTCAAGCTGTTTTTCAGGCATTTCTCAACCCTCCATTAAGCAGGATTTAAAGCCTTTTTTAATAGAGGACTCTTTTCCAAGCCTTTCAAGTGGGGTCTCCACACAGAAATTTTCATCCCCCCAAAGGGGTCCTCTAAAGGAAAAGAGGGGTTCAGCGCGTATCCACGTTTTTCATCATCTCCTAGAGGGGACTGTATGGACACCGATTCAGGTGATGAATCAAAAATGAGCGAGGAAAAAGAGCAGTTGGTTCGCTGCAGCGCTTTCCACGCCCCCTCTATGGAGGTCTCTATGGGTGCGGTGGACTGCCGAGCCGTGGCCGCATACTGCATGTCCACACGGTCGGTCCCCCGGGGTCAGGACTCTACTCAGCCGTCGCCGGCTAAGAGAGCTCTCTGGACCTACCCCTGCCACGTTTACCCGTCCTAGGAGACCTAGGCGCACCCTCCACAACCCTCTTATGCTTTCTTAAGGCTCTTTACTTGGTCGTCGAAGGCTTTCTTAAGCGCTTTTATCTGGCTTTCCGTCTTTTTTATCTCCTCTCTGAGTTCGTTGAGACGGTTCCGCATTTCTTCCTTCACGTTCTCTTCTCTCTGCTTCAAGTGTTGGAGGAGACTCTTCCGGTTGGTGATTTCACGGTGTAGATTTCGGAGTTCAAGGTAAGGCTTTTTCTCTTCCTCTAGATACTTTAAGGCGTTTTCCCTATCCTTGAAGTAGCTGAGTAAGGAGGAGTCTTTATCGATGTAGGTCTGAACGATGCATGCTCCGCCTTTAAACTCGATGACCCGTCCCTTCAGCCTTAACTCTGTCCCCGGAACCTGTAGGTCGAATTTTTCTATAACCTCGCCTTCAAGGAAGCCGCTTTCATAGAGCTCTAGGACTCTATCCATGCTTAAGCCGGCTTCATAGCTCCTACCCATAACTTTCTTTCACCTCCTTCAATCTATCTAGGCTGAAAACCGCCAGCTTGGAGATCGGTTTCTCCATTCTCTTCGGGGCCGTCCGTTCAACTAGGACGGTTATAGGTCTATCGTAGTATTCGGCTGTAAACGGCGTCCATTCTGGCGTCGTAGCCTCCACCAGCTCACGGATGCTTCTACGCCTAAGCATAAACCATGAATCCCACATCACACTATCATACCTCCTACTCGAATCCGCTTATGAGTTTCAGGTGCGCCACTAGAAGATGCTTCAATTATCACGTTGCGGAGGATCCTCTTAACTTCCCGAATCACATATTCAGCAGTCTTACGGTCCACTGCCCCATCCACGTTGAAGTTTATCGTGACCGGCGGCATGAGCGGCATGTTGCGGAGTGGAATAACGGCTTCAGGACCACGTTCACCCAGCAATGCGAACGTAGGCCTCGTAACTATGCCTCCATGCTGAAGTGTGACTCCTCCCGCCAAACCGCCGCTTCCCGGTGCACCAACTCCTTCGCTAGGCGTCTCTCCGCCTCCAGCGGGGAAGCCATGCGTATATTTCCCTTCCTCTTCCCCTCCCTTCGCCTCACGGCCTGAGTAGACCTTCTTAATGATGAACTTTTGGACTATCGGCTTAGACGCGTGTTGACGAAGCATGTCTAGCCACGCTTGTATCTGGTTTACCTTCTTTAGTATGTTGTCTGCCCGCTCCTTCCACATAGCCGCTTCTTCGCTTAACCCCTTCTCTAGCGCTTCACGCTCATTCTTCGTCGCGTCCTGCCAGTCTTTGATTAGTCTGTCGAGGGTCTTCCGCATCTCAACCTCCATGGTGTTGGCTTTACTTGTCGAGCAGTTCACGAATGCTTGAATGTTCTCTTGGGCTTGGTTGAGGAGACCCGCCTTAATCAGCTTGTTAGTGTCCTCGACTAGCCTGTCGATGTAGAGCGTTGAGTTCCCGTAGAGGTCTCCCATCTTACCAGACGCGCAGTCCTTGAATGCTTCAAGGTTTGCCTGTGCCTCATCGATTAGTCTATCCTTAATCAGCTTTGGAATCTTCTCGTAGCCTCCTAGAAGCGGGTCGAGACCCTTAGCTGCGCCTGCAGCAAACATTTGAACGTCCCGCTTAGCCTCCTCTAGAAGCTTCTTCTGTTTCTCCACGTAGTCCTCAAGGACCCTTCTAGCGTCGTCTAAACTGATGCCGTACTGCTCTGCGAATTGTTTAACTATCTCTCCGGCCCGCTCGACGTCGCCGCTTAGAAACGCTTGTTTGAAGGCTTCAGCTATTTCGGCTAGGTTCTCGCTTGCCTTCGCCTGTGTAAGGTTAAAGTCTTCCTGTAGCTTCTTAAGGAATTTCGTGAACTTCTCTGAAGCCTCCTCACTCTTCTCTGTGGTCTCCTCCATCTTTCTTCCGAGGTCATCCATCGCTTTCCCGGGTTTCTCGACGGCTTTAGGGGCTAGACCGAGGAGGTTCAGGAACCACTGAAGGGCTCCACCAACGGCATCTATCACAGGTTTAAACACGTCGTAAAGCGTTTTCGCCAGCGCGTTCACGGCGTTCCTGAAGGGTTCACATGTCTGGTAAGCCGCTATTAGGGCTGCGGCTAGTCCTGAAAGCGCTATAATCGCTATTCCAATCGGGTTTGCGCTTAGAGCCGCGTTCACTAACCACTGTGCGGCAGCCCAAGCCTTCGAGAGACCTGCCACAATCGGGATCTTCGCTATAAGGCTTGGTAGAATCTGAGCGGCCAGCATACCTATCATAGGCATGAAGGGTTCTATCGCGGGTGCTAGGGCCGCTAAGGGTCCTAGGAGGCTTCCGATGTAGGTTACAGTGTTCTCTATGGTAGCGTTCCATCTCTCCTGCTGCTCCTGAACGTCGCCTGTAACGTCGCCTAGTTCACGAGCCTTCTCTATGATGAGTTTTATCGCGTATTTCTGCCATCCAAGCTTCTTCTCATTCTCCGTTAGCTCGTCGGTCGTTTTACCTATCTGCTTCGCATACCACTTGTAGGCGTCTTCCGCCTTGAAGACTATGCCTAAGTTGTCTAGGATCATGTTGGACTGTCGGCCTATACCGGTTGTCAGGGACTCGACGGCTTCCTTTGCGGTAATTCCTTCCGCGTGGCCCAGCCTAATCGCCGCTGCCATCAACTCGTCTAGCTGGTCGATAGGTAGACCCAGCATTAACGCCTGGTTAGCCTGTCGAAGCAGCTCGATGTCTGAAACCGTGCCTTTCGTCGCTTCACGTAGATCGTCGAGGGTTAAGACCTGTTCTCCCGACCTCGTGGCTAGACGCTTGAAGGCTGCGTTAAGCGTTTCGATTTGCCCGCTCAGTTTAGCTGCTTGAACCCCTGTTCGAAGCGCGCTTTTAACCATGTCGGCCATCAATACGCCGGCTGCTATTTTAGCGGTTTTAGAGAAGTCCTTGAAGACTCCTCGGAGACCCTTAACTTTATCTTTAACTCTCCCGAACACTCCGGTAGCGTTGTCGATCGCAGAGAAAACGATTCTAATGTTTACCGTTGACATCTATCTTCTCCTTACTCTCCTATTTAACTTCTTGTTGAACCATCCTAACCACTCAACCAGAAAAGTGAATTGGAAAGGAGTTAAAGTAGCGATGTAGTCTAGAGTATACCCATATTCATGGGCTATGAAGCCTATCAACTGCGCTTGGACGTTTGCTTCAATCCACTCCCTAACTCCTTGCCAGTCAGGACTGATAAATTTAGGCGGTCGGTTATCAACGCCATCAGTCGGGTCGCCACGTCCACCGGAAAGTTCTTCACGTCCTCAAGCGTCAGGTCCGGATAGGCTTTCCTGAGCATGTGGTAGAGGACTAGTAGGCTCCGTTCATCATCGCTTTTAACACGGCCGATCTCTAGGCTGTCCGCGATTGTCAGTTGCCCGAAACGTATCTCACCAAGCTCGGGGTCATAGATGGTTTGAAGCTCCCTCGACACTAAGGCTTTAGGGTTAAACTTCTTAGCGGCCTCCATCTTCCTCCGCTCATGCTCTTCGAGGACCCGTCTGCCACGCTCAACCACGCTACTCTTCTTCCCCAACAAACTCACCTCCCTTCCCCCTTCTAACAGAAGACCCTAACTCTTCCCTACCTTGAAGTAGAAGACTTGTGAGGGTTGATGAAACCTCCGACATAATCTCCAAAGCTAGAAGATGTGGGTTTGGTTGATTCAGCATGTCTAGAAGACCCTGAAATCTTTCGAAATGACTCATATAAACTTTGTTAAATCCTTCCACCGCTTTCTCGTATTCACGCATCACTTCATCATGGAAAGAACGGAGGTCCCCTTCAAGATACGCTTTAATCATCCCTCTCTCTTCTTCAGTCAACTTACGTTTCCTTCGCTCCTCAATTTTCTTGAGGACCCTAGCTATAAGCCCGTTTGAATCCAACTAGAAGATTCTCCCCCGCAAAAAACGCCTTTCTCCTCTCTATAAAATACATAAATAAAAAACGCAAAAAACACAAAACTTCAGGTCCCACGCAGCTTCCGAAGCAAACGTTTATTCTCCCTGTAGATTTGCTTCCAGTCAGAGGGGTATGGAGGCCGGAAAGT
>CAZVJZ010000097.1:0-4776 GCA_964627655.1 uncultured Candidatus Bathyarchaeia archaeon | reverse complement strand
GATTTCTTTTACTTACGCTTCCTAAAGACCTTATATACGTGGCTCGGTAGCCGATGCGGAGGCCTTCGCTTGTAGGTGTTGGAGGCCTATTTGGGCTTTCCGGTGTCAAGGAAGTAATGTTAGCTTTTGATTAAGCTTTTCGCTATTTTATCGCAGAGTCTCCTAAGCAGGAGGACGATGATTATTAAGAGGAGGAGGCTGTAGGGCGAGTCTAAAGGCAACGGTAACCCTATGCTTTTGCCGGACGTTAAAAAGTCGTTTAGGTAGTGGAGCATAGGCGCTGTTACGATATAGAAAACCGTTAACGTTAGTATCAACCTAACGATTCGCATGGAGCCTTTTACGCCTGAAAAAGCTCTAATGAACCTTTCAGAGAGCTCTTGAATACACGTTATGAAAGCTGCAAACAAAAATATCGTTAAAAAGTAGTGTGAATATGGATATTTAGCAACAAGCCAGTATAAGCCGGAAATCGAATAGACGACTACTACTAGAACGCTCATTCTGACTATGCTTTCCTTAAGGTTCACGTCTAAACTTAAATGCTTAACCATTTCATCAGAACCATTACTAACTCTGATAATAAAACGTTTAATTATTAAAGGCGTATATCCAGATATCAGGACCTTTAATTTATTCAGGTTTTTAGTTATCTCAGACACGAAAGTTAAGTTAAATGCATAAGCGAATAAAGCTGCGAAGGCGATAGTCGCAGGTATGATCCTCCGAGATACCAAGCCCGCTAGGACTATGAGGCCAAATTCTCCGGTGTTAGCGAGAGGTAAGGCCAAGGTTAACGCTTGGTCAGGTTTAAGACCGCCTAAGATACATGCAAAAAAGAGGATGAAAGACCTTAAAACAAAGGCTGCAAGTGCTAATCCGACTCCTATGAACATAGAATTTAAGAAGAGCATGGGAGTTAACGTAATAGTGGTATTTTCTTTAACAAGATATGGTAAGGACGCTACGAAACCTACCAATGCTAAGATGAAATAGCTTTCTATAGCGTTGAAAGTTTTCTTGTCAAACTTGTGAAGAGACAGGGTGATGGCTCCTATAAATACGGGTATTGCTTCAGGCAACCCCAGAAAATCGCCTATCGAGATCAGCAGAGCCAGATACAAGATCGAAACGAGAATTTTAGCGTCCAACCTTTTAACGTAGTCGATGAGTCTGCAAAAGTATTTGGATGCGACATAGAGAAGCGGCACTAGAATTATACTGTAAACTAGGAGAAGCTCGAGCTGAGGGATCTTACCTTGAAAACTCGGATTCGTGAAGAACCCTATCGAAAGCAGCATCACGGCCAAAGCGTCCTCGAGAACAGATAGGGTGATACCATACTGTATTAACTCGTCGATTCGTCCGTCACTCGATCGATTCTTAACCTCCATTATGAACGTCTCGTTCGAAGCGACCATTATCGCTGCTATCGGTATCGCCACAGATAAACCGAAAAAGAAGGATAAAGCATAAAAAAGGGATATTAATAGAACCGACTCGAAGAAGAAGATCGTTAAGGCTTTTTCCTTATTTTTAACCAGAAAATCGTGGTTTAGTTCAAGCCCGGCTATGAAAACTATTAAGGCAGCGGCAAAACCGGATATGCCGAGTATAAACGGATGTGCTTCGAATCCTAATAACACGCCGATTATAGAGGCAAACATTATGGACGGGAGAATCACTATCTCCCTAAACTTCACATATAAGATCATGAGGCAGACTATGATTAGTAAGTGTAAAACAGCGCCCGCCTCACCCAAGATGGGTAATCCTAAAGTCAAGGTTTACACCTCTAACATATTTCGATTGCCCTTTCACCGAAAAAGCATCCATGCCGTAACGTTCTAATCCTGTTTAAACCTCCTTTACGTCCTAGCGATTTAGTATTAAGAGTGCTTACTGTAAGATTAAGGTGAGGAGGCTCTTTAAAGCCTATCTTCACACGCAGCACTCACTCTTAGAGAACATGGACGACCCTAATTCTCTCGGTCCACGGGCCCAAAACTAACTAATAAGTGTAACACCAAGCAGAAAGAGGAGAGACCTAAAGACCCCCTATCGAAAAACGCTATAAGCTATCAAGAGGACCCGAACCAAAAAGGTGGCGGGCCCGAGGGGATTCGAACCCCTGACCTCCGGCTCCGCAGGCCAGCGTCCTAATCCATGCTAGACCACGGGCCCTATGGAAGGGGATAGAAAGCCCTCCAAGAAATTTGTCTTAAGCTTTCTAAATAGCTTTACGCCTCGATCTCTGATGAATATTCGAAATCTCCCTCCATAGCTCTTTCGCTTCCTCGATTGTTACAACGGCTTTCGCATACGTATTCTTTCGTGTATGTAAGAATAGTTCTCTAGGCTCCGTAAATATCGTCCTTCTGCTCTAAATTCGGCGTCTTACGTAGTATTCACATCGCCCTAATTACTTGTGTTTGACAGCTCAAGGTTCCGCCGATTACGCTTCTATGAGTAAAGGAAAAGGAGAGATTCTACATCTCGTTCTTCACGGGCATCTAATCTACCTAAGAAACTAAGAGACTTACGATACTATTTCTTTTAGTCTATACCTTTAGTCTAGGTTTATATAGTTCTGCGGGATGACTGAAAGGTGTTTAGAGTTTTTTGTTTGTATGTGAATGATTTTTAGTTTTTCTGAAGGATTTCTCAGCTGCAGGTTAAAGGTTTATATAGCGGTGTGTGGGCTAGACTTGAAATTTTAGGTGTATATGCCTATGCTTGCTTATGGGGAGGCTTCCGGCGCTTCAAGCCCTATTCTCTTTTCAGGTCTTTTAGGGGTATATCGACTCTTCTCTGGATGTATGATATGTGTTTGATAGTTTTCGAGAAGGTTACGTAGTGCCATGTAGATTTGGGTGGGAAGGGTTCTCCTTTTAACGCTGCCTCCAAGACTTTAGGTTTGGTTACTTCTAGGTTCTTGTTTGTGCCTTTCACGCCTATCTTTTCTGAGGCATAGTTCACGAGGCATACAGGTATTCTCGAACACCCGAGTAGACGTAGCGCCTCTACCCTATGGTGGCCGTCCAGTATAACTTTAGTCCTTTCGTCGACCACTATAGGTTTCTTTAGGATGCCGTCTGACTCTATCTCGTCTTTTAAGGCTTTAAGTCTACACTCGTCCGTTCTTTCATGTCCTTTAAGCTCGCTTATGTCTACCAACCTCACCTTAAGTTCGCTAGGCATTAACCGGATCCTCCAGATCCACCGGAAGGAGCTAACCTGCAGCCTCGAGGAATTTATTGTGTATAAATGCACTATTTAAAGCTTTTGTGCATAATTTACTACGTTACTGATCGTTTAAAACCTCTCTCAAAAGCTTAAGCACCCTATCCTTACCGACAGTCGCCACGTAAGGACCGAACCTCGGCCCCTCCTGCGTCCCCAACAGGATCTTGTATAGCGTCCTAAAGAAGTCTCTAGGCTTAATCGAATGCTTCCTAGCCACGGTGAACACAGCGCCCTGTATATCCTCTCCGGTCTCCAGTTCAGCCATCGACTCCACCAACTCTCGAAGTGCATCTCTCTCCCTCTCGTCGAGCTCGACAGGCTCCCTCTCCACGACCTTGAAGTCTCGAGCCCAGTTAACCGCATATCTAATTCTCTCCTCTAGGTCCCTCGGATCCAAACGATATCCATACTCTCTCAACTTTTCTTTGATGAATTCGAGGGAGTTGTCTTCAGGTGCTACGGCTGCCAGGTTAACCAGCAGCTTGTAGGGTGCGTGAGGCCTCCATTCCTTCGGCGGGTTTAAAACCCAACAGTAGAGGTAGAGGCCTTTAAGTTTGGCTTTCTCTCTCTCGTCTTCGACCTTACGTCTGTCGAAGTATACGTCGCTGAGATAGTCGAGCTCATCCATGTATTTGGGAATGTCGTCTATCGAAAGCGTTCTAGTGCCGACGAACCTCTTTAACACCAAAAGCATCAGTGATTGGGGAGAACCGTACCTAAACCAGACTTGAGGCGTAAAGACGTTCCCCGCAGACTTAGAGATCTTCCTCCCACTCTTATCTAGGAACATCTCGTACTGAACATGCAGAGGAGGCTCATAGCCGAGTATCTCTTTGCAGATCCTATCGTTAACCCTAACCGAGTCCGCTATGTCCTTGCCGTAAGCCTCGAATCGTATATCTAACGCCCGCCATCTGGCAGCGAACTCGACTTTCCAGCTCAGCTTTCCCTCTCCTTTCAGATAGTTTGCTTCACCCTCATACCCGCATCCCTCCAGCCTCCGTCCACCTACCTCCGCCCCCTCACACCTATAGAAGACACGGTTCTCCTTGATAGAGAAGTCGTAAGCTCTAGTCGTGTATATCCTACCGCAACGCTCACACACAGCGAAGTAAGGTAGAACCTCCACATATTTCTCTTGACCTATCTCCTCCCTTATTATCTCTCCTGCCCTCTTGAAGCTCTTTAGGATCGTCTCGATCTCCTCTTTGAGCTCCCCTCGCCTATACACTTCGAAGCCCGACTTAAACTTGTACTCTATCCCGCACTTATCCAGCGCTTCTAGAAGGAGGGAGGACATGTGGCTACCGAAGCTTGCATGGCAGCCCCAAGGGTCAGGTATCATCGATACGGGAAAACCGAGATACTTACTTAGAGATTCAGGTAAGCCTTTGGGGACCTTCCTAAGCCCATCCATGTCGTCTGAGAAGGCTATCAACTCGGATTTGTAACCCTGCTCGGTTATCGCTTGAGTCACGGCGTGAGACCTAGCGGCGTCGGCTAAGCTTCCTATGTGGGGTAGACCAGAAG
>CAZVJZ010000096.1:0-4858 GCA_964627655.1 uncultured Candidatus Bathyarchaeia archaeon | reverse complement strand
CCACCGGCGGCGAGGCCTAAGAGCCCGCCGCTCTGCCTTGCTGAGCTACGGGCCCACTCGGTAAACGAATTTATTTTCGTCTTCTTAACGAATAAATGTTACTCTTATGGAAGTGTCTTATTTGGGTGAGCTGGTGTTCGTGGGTATGGGACTATACGATGAGAAGGATATCTCGCTGAGAGGTATGGAAGAGCTTAGAGTAGCTGATAAGGTTTTTGTCGAGCTTTATACCAGTCATATGGCAGGCTTCTCTCTGGCTAATCTAGAGAGGCTCTGCGGCAAGCCTGTTACGGTCGTCTCTAGACGGGAGGTCGAGGAAGAGGAGGGAAAATCGATTATAGAGGCTTCGAAGGGAGGTAAGGTTGCTTTCCTAGTTCCCGGGGAGCCGATGGTCGCCACGACCCACGTGGCCTTAAGAATAAAGGCGGAGAAGGAAGGGGTGAAGACTAGGATAATCCATTCCTCCTCGATAATTTCCGCAGCTATAAGTCTATCTGGACTGCAAAGCTACAAGTTCGGTAGAAGCGTGACCATACCCTTCCCTGAGGAGAGGGTTTTCTCTGAAGTCCCATACAACGTGATAGCCCAAAACATGCTTCTAGGGCTACATTCCCTCTGTCTTTTAGACGTTTTGGTCGAAAAAGGACGCTTCATGACCGTGAATGAAGGTTTAACCTACCTACTCGAGTTAGAGAGTATTAAAAAGGGAGGCGTCTTAAACCGGGATACCTTAGCCGTAGGAATCGCTAGGGCAGGTTCACCGAATCCCGAAGTACATGCAGATTCCATAGAGAGGCTTAGAGACTGGGATTTCGGCCCTCCCCCACACTCCATAATCGTTCCAGGGCGACTTCACTTCATGGAAGCTCAAGCCCTCATAACTTTAGCCAACGCACCTGAAGAGGTGGTCAATAGACTTGTCAAAGATAGAAAACATGGTGAATAAGTACATAAAGGGTTGCAAGCGAGTGCTTAAGGAGCTGCGCTCTTCCAACGCTAAGATAAAGGCCTGTAAGGAAGTGAACCAACTGGTCGAGTGGGCCGAGAACTACTTAAAGGACGCAGAGTTCTATCTTAGGATGGGAGAGTTGGAGGTAAGCCTCGCCACTATAGCGTACTGTGAGGGCCTATTAGACGCCTTACGTCTGTTAGGTTTAGCGGAGTTCGAGTGGTGATGACGGGTAAGAAAAGGAAGACTGTCCTCGCCTCAGGGGTCTTCGACCTACTCCACTTAGGTCACGTCAGGTTCCTCGAGGAAGCGAAGAAGACAGGCGGAGAAAACGCACGTCTCATAGTTATAATAGCCAGAGACTCGACCGTGGAGAGGCTTAAAGGCTCTAGACCTATCGTGCCAGAGGACCAGCGGAGAGCGTTGGTCGAAGCCTTAAAGGTCGTAGACGAGGCTATACTCGGCTACGAAAACATGAGTATAGAGAAGGTTATAGAGAAGATCAAGCCTGACGTGATAGCCGTAGGGCACGATCAACGTGGAGTCGAAGAGAGGGTGAAGAAGGTTATTAAAGAACTCTCTCTACCGATAAAGGTAGTTAGGATAGGGAAATTCGGAGAAAAAGAGCTAAGCAGCTCATCCCACATAAAGAGAAAGATAATCGAAGAATACAAAAACTCTCCACCCAGATTCTAGAGCCTAAAAATAGAGATTCAAGTTTCCAGTTTCTTATCGATGACCAGCCGCTTAAGAGCCTCCACATTCTCGGGCCATGAGCTTTTCCTCCTAACATCAATGTATATTCCGAGTTTTCTGGCCTCTAAGAGAGTTAATCCCGCCTCCGAGACCTCCTTCCTGCTGAAGCCTCTGCCGACCCGGACAAGCCTCCTCCTTGGGGCGTGTACTATAGGTTTTGTTTCCTTACCGCTCACAGCTTCTCACCTTTAAGAGTAGGTTCGAGAAGAGAGTAAAATAAAGAAGTATAGAGGATCTTGAAGGTACATTAAATCGCTGTAGGCTTCGATTTCAACTTACTTCTTCTTGGGAACGTAGATCGTCGGTTCACCGCATTTAGGGCAGTATCTAGGGTCTGGACCTGTTTCGACTGTCCACTTATAACCGCATTTAAGACAAACCCACTCCACCATCCTCGATTCACCAAGCATTCTTCTTTAGAAGAATCTAATATATCGTTCGTTTTACTTTAACCTTACTAATACCCTAAGTTCTCGTTGACCAACACGACGGTTAAGTCTGTCCTTGAAGGCCTTCTCTCGATTATGGTGGTCACCCTGCAGATCCTGTCAGGCGAATCGCAGTCCACGCAACGTCCGGTTTCGACGCATGGGGTTTTAATGCCAAGCCTCTTAGCGTTTAGCGGCGCCGCTACACGCTCGATCCTCTCTAAAGCCTCATCTAAGCCTCTGACTATCTTGTTCACGCCGACCACTACGAAGACCCTCTTTGGGCCGAATATCATCGCTGCAACCCTATTTCCGACCATATCTTTATTCACGAGCTTCCCGTCCATTGTCACGGCGTTGCTGCTCGTCAGGAAAACGTCAGAGTTGATCTCGCCCCTTAAAGTCTCTGAGACCTCCTCTTCACTCATGCCTTTCCTCCAGTGGTGGATGACCCTGTTACCTCTTTCAACTAGCTTTTCGATTAGACCTAGTTCACGGATCGTTAAAGAACCGCCTATCCCAACCGTCTCCGTAGGCGAGATACGCTTCATTATCGTCTTCACAGCTTCTTCTTTGTCTTTCACGTATACTACTTTAAAGCCGTTTTTCGAAAGTGCTTCAGCAGCTTTCCTTAGCTTAGAGGAGTAATCTTTGATTGGCCTCTCACCTCTTCCCTCTAAGATAGTGTCCTCCGAAATATTAAAATTTATGAGGCCTGTCTCGAAGTGGATCTAAAGAAGCTCTTATCGGCAAGTTAAACTTTAGCTCCTATCTAACAGTCTTTCCTTCAAGAGAACGTGAAGAACCTGAAGGGAGACACAGCATAAATAGAAGGTTAAATATTTTTTTGGGTCGTAAAAAGAGGAGAGAGTTTAGAAGGATACCGCCGTATGGGTCTTCTCTACACCTTCCAAAGTATGGACTTCTGTTATCAGGTTTTTAATCTCCTCTAGGTCATCCAGTTCAGCGTATGCTATCACGTCGTATATGCCCGTAACTGCATGGGCCATCTTGACGCCTTTCATCTCAGCGATCTTTCTCGCTACGTTCCATGCTTCACCGATCCTCGTCTGTATCAGAACATATACGGAGACGGTCATTACTCCTCCATGAAAATTTACGTGTTTAATAATGTAAAATTTTTCCTAAGCCCCTTTTTAAGAATCTTCGATGGAAGAGTTCATAGTTTGAATATGTGGACAGCGTTCTTGGTAGTCTGCCTTGCAACCTCTTCTTTTTCGATTCCCTTAATCTCCGCGACGGTCTTCAGCGTCTTCAATACGAATACAGGTTCTGACTCTTCGTCTTTATATCGTACCGGGCAATCAGTCTCTAAGACGATCCTCTCGAGAGGGGTTCTCATAATGGCTTCCCTATGAGCTTTACTGTCTCCACGGCAGGTGTAGCGGAGACATAGTACCCGGAGTCTAAGATGCCATCTAAAACGTCTTCTGGCCCACTGAACCAATGAAACACTGCTTTTTCGACGCCGCATTCTTTGGCTAACTCGTATGTTCTCTCCCACGCTCCACGACTGTGGATGAGCACAGGTTTAGAGTGGTTCTTTGCGAGTTCCAGAAACCTGCGGAATACCTCCTCCTGTTTTCTTCTCACCTCTTCATCTTTTCTGGCTTCCTTAAGCCAGAAGTCTAGCCCTACCTCCCCGACGGCGACCATTCTCTCAGAGTTCTTAGAGATGAAGCTTAAAGCCTCATTCACGTCCTCCTCGAGGACGCTTGATGGGTGCACCCCTAACGCAGGATGTATCCTAACAGTCTCTCTGCTATAGGTTTCCGATATGGCTAAGGTTTTCTTGCAGGAGTTGAGGTTTACGCTTACGGCTATTATAGCCGACACTCCTGCCTTAGATGCTCTCTCTACCGCCTGTTCTAGGTTGTTTAGTTCGTCTAGATGGGCATGAGTATCGATAACCTTAACCTTCATTTCTCCTCCCGCTTATCTAACTAAACTGAAAGATTTAACGGTTCCCCGATCCTTATGCTCCACCCCCTCAGGCAGAGAGTATTGACTGCCGAAATAAGGGAGGAGAAAGAGATTAAGCGACTCGGAAACCTACTTGAACTTATCACCGAATCTGGGAACCACATAGATCTGTGAGTGAGCGTTCTTCATTTTTTCTAGAGTATGTGTGAGAGATTCTTCTCAACGAGTTCGAAATTAAGCTTCTCATAGGCCTCTGCGCTCCCCACGTCGTACCAGAAGGCTTCTGTAAGATATCCGAATACCGGTTTACCTAAACTTATGAGATATGGTATAGCGTCTCTCATAAGATCCATCTCCTCACCCTCAACCATGATTTCACGTAGGCTCTTGAGCTCTCTCCCCTCTAGGACCAATATGCCTGTGCTTACAGGCTTATCTAACTTAGGCTTCTCAACGAATCCTATTAGCTTCCCGTCTGGCCCTAGCTCTGCAAGACCAACCTTAACGGTGAAGTTCTTGGATAACGCGATGGTGGCTGAGGCATCGTGTGTCTCATGGAACTTCAGCATATCCCTCAGGTCTAGGTTGGATATTATGTCGCCATAGTAGATTATGATCCTATCTTTTTCGCCGATGAATTTTTTATCGTAGGCGTTTATCAGGGCTCCTCCTGTACCCTTAAATTTCTCGTCGTCCTTAACGTATGATATATTCAAGCCGAACCTGCCGCCGTCGTCGAAGTAGTTTACGATCTGCTCCGACTTGTACCCGACGAGCAAGG
>CAZVJZ010000095.1:0-4863 GCA_964627655.1 uncultured Candidatus Bathyarchaeia archaeon | reverse complement strand
TTGGACCGTGACAGACGGTAGACGTGTTATCTATAATCCCTCCAATCTCCTCTGCTAGCTCTAAGCCGACCCTGATGGATTCACAGGAGGTGTTACTCCATCCATAGAGGATCGGATACTTCGATTCCGTTAAGATCTCTGCACTCTTTCTTACGGCCTCCTCTATGGTAGCCTCTTTAAGTTCACCGTTTTTCCTTATAAGGGGCTTCGGCTTACGGTGTAGACCGTAATTAAGGAACTTTGCCCTTCCGACGGCGCAGGTATTTTCCACCTCTACTACCCGGTTATCCTCCACGTATACAGTAATGTCGTCGCATAGACTTCCACATACCGGACATATCACGTTCTCTATCTTCATCACTGTTTAGACCCCCTTCCAAAACTGTCTCTCAAGAGCTCTTCTATCTCTTTTACCTTCTCACCTGGAACAGGCTCTAAAACAGCTGGCACTCCCTTAAAGGAGGGCATACCTATTCCATGGGTCTCAGGGTCTACAACCTGATTCGCCCACGGGCCATAAGGTATGTACACTACACCGGGATGAGGGCTCCTCGAAGATTTCTCGGCCCTTACAACTACAGAACCAAACTCTGTAGAAACTTTTATTGGGGTCTTGGCCTTTATGCCGAGAGTCTTCATGTCTGATTGATCGATGTAGCATACGGCCACAGAATCCTTGTAGAGGTTTGAGGTCTTCCCGAATTCCTTCGCTTTACCCTGCTCGATCGTTCGTCCGGTTAAAAGATAAACCCTCAGCCTTCGCATTCATGAACCTTCCGATTAACTGGATTAGAGAATAGAGGAATGAGAGATATTTATAAGTTATTCATCTTAAACTCTCGATTCTATTTAGATTCCTCGGAAAGATTGAAATATCGATCCAGATCTTGAATATCTTAGCATGTAATGGTGAGTTAGCCATGTCTTTCAGGTATGGAAACGTCGAGATCGAAGATACGTTCGCAGAACTCTTCTCCATGTGGGTTGGGAGAATTCTCATCACGGCCGATAACGAGAAGTGGGCTCTAGCCGCCGCTCAATCAGCGACAGGTTTTGCTTCCTCGATCATCATGTCTCCCGCTGAGGCTGGTATAGAACGTATAGTTCCGAGTGAGGATACTCCAGACAAGCGTGTCGGTGTCTTGATTCAGATATATAACCGTACCTCAAGAGACCTTAAAGGCCAGATGCTAGCTAGGATCGGGCAATGCATCTTAACCTGCCCTACGACCGCCGTCTTTGACGGGTTACCCGAATCTCCGAGGAAGATCGGGATCGGGCGAAGCATCAGGCTTTTCGGCGACGGGTATCAAAAGAAAGACGTTCTCTATGGAAGAGAGGTTTGGAGAATACCGGTAATGGAAGGCGAATTTATAATCGAAGAGCAGTTTGGCATCGCAGAGGCTGTAGCCGGCGGGAATTTCATCGTAATGGCGAAGTCTAGAGGAGCTGGGTTAGAGGCCGCCGAGAAGGCCATAGAGACTATAAAAAGGAACGTTAAAGGTGTAGTTATGCCGTTCCCCGGCGGGATCTGCAGGGCAGGCTCTAAGGTAGGCTCGAGGAAATACAAGCTTGGAGCCTCCACTAACGATGCGTACTGTCCTAAACTGAGGGGGTTAACCGAAAGTAGGCTTCCACCTGAGGTTCAGAGTGTATACGAGATCGTGATAAACGGGTTAAACCTAGACGTAGTTAAGGACGCTATGCGTGAAGGTATAAAGGCTGCTTCCACGGTCGATGGTGTCGTTAAGATATCTTCTGTGAACTTCGGTGGTAAGCTAGGCCCGTTCAAGATAGGGTTAAGGGAACTACTTGAAAGCTGACTTCAGAGTACAGTTTTTCTTTTCTTTAAAGCGTAGGGAAACGGTGAGCGGTCTCTGGATTTAGGTTTATGGACTCCTAGAGACGGGGACTGTATACTAACGCAGGAAGGCTTCCTCTTTTATGTTTTCGGTTACGAACACCCTAAGGATAAAGTATTTGCGTTCTTGAAATATATTCCGGTGAGACTGGCTAAACTCTTCGACCTCGAGTATCATAGGAGAACATGGAACCTAGCGGGAGAGAAACTGGTTAGACCTACAAAGCTGTATACGCCAGAGAACTATACACGGATAATAGAGAGTTTAAGAAGAAATTTTCCACGATACGTCTACTACTGCCCCTTTAGGAGGAAGGAAGTAGTCGCTGTAGGGAAGGAGTCTATAAGAGAGGTGTATATCCCATGCGTTCAGCTCCAGAGACTACTGGAACAAGACGTAAGGGACGAGCTACAGAGGGAAGCGGTAGAATTCATCGGTCTCTTGTCGGATAGGTCGGGAGTCCCTATAGAGAAGTTCGGTCTCCACGGCTCACTCTCCCTTGGAATGCATGGTAAGCGATCCGATATAGACCTAGTAGTCTACGGCTCGAGGAACTTCAGGAGAGTCGAAAGAGCTGTTTCTGAGCTGGAGGCTGAAAACGTAATCGAGATGGTTTACACCAAGAAGTTCGACTCTAAGAAGAGACAGAGAGGGAGGTATAAAGGTAGGCTCTTCTTCATAAACGCCGTTAAAGAGTTAAGCGAAATACATGAAAGATACGGGGAGAAGAGTTATTATCCGGTTAAACCCGTGGATCTAAGGTGCATCGTAAAGGACGATGAAGAAGCTATGTTCCGCCCCTCCGTCTATAGAGTCGAATGTCTAGATAGCAGAGGAGAAGGTGAAATCGAGCTTAACGAAATAACTCACGTAGTCTCTATGATCGGTTACTATCGTAACATAGCCAGAAAGGGAGACTTGATTCAAGTTCACGGCATGCTAGAGGAAGCGAAATCTAACTTAAATGGAGAAACTAGCTATCAGGTTGTTATAGGCTCAGGAGTCGAAGAAAACGAGCACATATGGCCTATCGAGATAAAGAATTAAAAACTAAAGGTTATATTCAGCTTTAAACAATTGATGCACAAAAATCTTAGAGGAAGACTAAAAGATGAAGATCGCGATCATAGGTGCAGGGATAATCGGAAGCGCCATAGCTAAGAGTTTAATAAAGAAGAGGTGCGGAGAGAAGGTAATAGCCACCAGAAGGAAGGTCGAGAAGCTAGCAGAACTCAAAGCGTTAGGGGCAGAGGTAACGAGAGACAACAAGTATGCCGCAAAAGAGGGTGACGTGATAATCCTAACTGTTAAACCGAGAGACGTTAAATCAGTCCTCAAAGAGATAAGAGAGGAAGTATCAGGCAAACTTGTGATCTCTCTCGCGGCAGCCGTGCCTCTCCAATTCCTTAAAAGCATAGCCCCTGAAGCTAGGTTCGTGAGGGCTATGCCGAACGTCGCAGTTCTAGTTCAGGAGTCTTTTACGGCTTACTGTGTCGGGCAAGAAATAACCGAGGAAGATAAGGAAACGGTGAAAAAGATTTTCGGAAGCATGGGAAAATACGTCGAGGTCGAAGAAAAGGATATGGACGCCGTCACTGGGCTAAGCGGAAGCGGCCCGGCGTACATAGCGATCATTATCGAAGCCTTAAAGTATGCGGGGTTGAAGGTCGGTTTATCGAGGGACATAGCTCTCTTAGCTTCAGCCCAGACGGTTCTAGGCACAAGCAAGTTGCTAATGGAAACTAAGATGCATTCCTCAGAGCTTAAAGACATGGTAGTCACTCCGGCGGGAACTACGATCGAGGGGATCTACGAGATCGAAGAGAGCGGGATAAGGTCGGCTATAATGAGAGCTGTAGAAGCCGCCACCAAGAAGTCGAAACAGATAACCGAAAGTATAAAGAATGGGTGAACCTGTTTCATCAATAGGGAGTGTAGGTGATGGATCCGAGGGTAGCTTCCCATGCAAAGGTTCTCGTTGACTATTCGACCTCTGTACATGAGGGAGATATGGTTTTAATAACCGTAGAGGATCAAGGCTTCGACTTAGCCTGTGAAGTCTATAAAGAAGTCTCAAAGAGGGGTGCTAGCCCTCTAATCGTGGCTTTTCCTTCAGAGGCTACCAGAGGATTCTACATGGAGACTCCGGATGAATATATCACGGTGTTCCCGAAGCACTACTACGAACTGGTTAAAGCCTCCGATGTAAGCATTCGTATATTGTCAAGTTCGAACACGAAGGCTATGTCCTCAGTAGACCCGAGAAGGATAAGTAAGAGAGCCCTAGCAACCAAAGCAATCTCGGATACGATCCTAAAGAAGAGATGGTGCGTAACCCTTCATCCGACCGAGGCTTACGCCCAAGAGGCTGAGATGTCACTTAGAGAATACCAAGACTTCGTCTATAAATCGGTACTGGTAGACTGGAGGAAGGAATCTGCTAAGATGAGGCACCTCAAAGAAGTCATGGACAGAACAGATGAAGTTCACATAGTAGGCGAAAAGACAGACCTAAGGATGTCCATAAAGGGTATGAAAGCGGTGGTAGACGACGCAAAGAACAACCTTCCTGGAGGAGAAGTCTTCACGGCGCCTATACCCGAGTCTGTCGAAGGCGAAGTGTTCTTCGACCTACCCGCGGTCAGATATGGAAAGGAGGTTACAGACGTTAGATTAAAGTTTAAAGGCGGGGAGATAATCGAGGCTACGGCCAGTAAGAACGAAGACTTACTTCGAAAGATTATAGAGACAGACGAAGGGTCTAGGAGGCTAGGTGAGCTCGGGATAGGTACAAATAAGGGGATAGACAGGTTCACGAAGAACATACTTTTCGACGAGAAGATGGGAAACACCTTTCACCTCGCCATCGGAAGGGCATATGAAGAATGCGGAGGAAAAAACTACAGTGCCATACACTGGGACTTCATAAAGACGATGAACTACGAGAGAGGGGAAATGATCTTCTTCGACGGCGAGAAGATAACGGAGCTGGTTCCAGAGA
>CAZVJZ010000094.1:0-4955 GCA_964627655.1 uncultured Candidatus Bathyarchaeia archaeon | reverse complement strand
GATCGTGGTGAACTCTCTACGCCAATCTATCGAGTATCCCATCCGTATCATTCCTCTCTTGATCTCCTCGTGGAAGTATCGGGCTATGTTTATCGGTTCGACGAACTCCCTAAGTTTCTCTTCTGGGACACCGTATATCGACTTGAACGTTTCGATAAGTTCCTTATCTCCCTCTCTAATCCTCTTCGACATCGCCAAGATGGGGGTTCCTGTATAGTGAAAAGCCATGGGGAAGAGCACGTTAAATCCTTTCATCCGCATATATCGTGCGTGAACGTCGGCTAGGGTATACGTTCTTCCGTGGCCTATATGCTGAGGTGAATTCGGATATGGATAAGCGACGGTCACAAAGTACTTTTCCTTCTTCGGGTCTGGGTCACTCTCGAAGACCTTCGCTTCAGCCCATTTTCTCTGCCACTTGAGCTCCATAGAAGCCCAATCTAGACCCATTCTTCAGGCTCCCTCGACAGATTTAACAATTATGTCTTTAGCCCTGTTTAAAGCTTCATTCGCTTTATCGATAAGCGTTCCACCGCCTTGGGCAAAGGTCGGTTTACCGCTTCCCCTTCCTCCCAGAATGGAAGCTGCTTCATCCGCTATTACCCGAGCGTCTAGCCCCCTCTTTAAAGCTTCCTCACCTACTCTCACGATCACTCTCGCAGCTTTATCTACCGCTATAAACACTAAGGCGAGGTTTGGATCGATGTTTACAGCCTCGTTGGCGACCTTGATCAGGAAGTTTACTTCTGTATCTGTGAAAGTTTTCAGGAAGAACTTAACGTTTTTCATGGTTGTAGCCGACTTCACGTACTCCAAGGCCCTAGACCTTGCCATCGCATTTTCTAGCTGTTTAACCCTGCGTTTCAGTTTTCTGTTCTCCTCGACTAGTGCTTTAGAAGACTCTACGATCTTCTCTGAAGGTACTCCTAAGATACCTGCCGCCTCTCTGATTCTGTCCTCGCTCTCTTGGGTAGCCTCTAAAGCATGTTCCCCGACGCTGAAGAGTATTCTCTCTACACCGTCCTGTATCCGTTCGGTGTGAACTATCTTGATCAACCCTATCTCTCCGGTTCTTTCGCAGTGGGTTCCGCCGCACGCTTCGACGTCCCATCCGTGGATCTTCACGACCCTGATTATTCGACCGGGAACGACGCCGCCTTGATAGAGTCTGAAACCGTAAATCCTCTCCGCCTCCTCGCGAGGCAGCCATATGGTTTCCACAGGTAGGTTCCTCATCACGACTTCGTTCGCTAGCTTTTCTATCCTCTTAACCTCATCGAAGGTTAACCGCCTGAAGTGTGTTATGTCCAGCCTAGAGACTTTCTCTCCCTTCTGTGCGCCTGACTGCCAGACATGCTCGCCGAGAACCCTTCTCGCAGCACCGATGATTATGTGCGTCGCCGTATGGTTTCTCATTAAGCTATGCCTATAGCTCCAATCTAACTTCCCTCTAACTTTCGAGCCGACCGGCGGTACGTCTCCTTCAACATGATGAACTATAACCTTTCCGACGACCTGAACGTCTCGCACGTAAGATTTTCCTTCTTTGAACTCTAAAGTTCCTCTGTCTGGTGGTTGGCCTCCACCTTCAGGATAAAACGCTGTAGCGTCTAGAACCACGTATTTTCCGTCGATTACCCTAAGCACCTTAGCTTCAAACTCTCTTAGATATCGATCGTCGTAGTAAAGCTTCCTCGTTTCTGGTAGGTCTTCGACTTGTATCTTAGCTTCCGCTTCTATGGGTTTCGAGGCTTGAATATGTCTTTCGGCGACTGTCGTGTAGAAGTCTTGTGGGATCTCCACCTTCAGGTTCTCCTTCGAAGACACTTCCTTAACTATCTCCGGTGTTAACCCGTGTGAATCGTAGAGTTCTATGAGTTTATCTCTTGGGAATTGTGAGTAGCCTGAAGCCTTCAGGTTTTTTGCAATCTTCCTGATTAGACTCTCACCTCTCTTCAAAGTCTCTTTGAATTTATCGACTTCGACTTTCAACATCTCCATTATCTCCTCCCTCATATCTCTTAGGTGTGGAAAGTCTCTAGACCAGAAATCGACCTGCCAATCTACAATATCGAAGATCTTGTCTTCTATAGCTAGTTCCCTGAGTAGTCGGTAGGTTCTCCTGATTATTAGCCTCGCTAAGTATCCTTCACGCATGTTAGAGGGGACTACCCCCTCAGCTAGCATGAAGATTAAACTTTTAGTGTGGTCTGTTACCGTGAAGACCTTCTCGACCGGCTTAAGAATTTCCTCTAAGTCGGTTAATTCCATACTCATCTCGGCAGCTACTCTTCTCCTAGCCTCTAGCCTGAGCACTTCTCTCTCTAGACTCAGAAGCCCCGAGAGTTCGCCTAGCCGGGAGAGAATCTTCTGGTCAGGAGGTGAGACTCCAGCTTCACGCATCACCTTGTCTAGTAGGGGTCCGTAGACCGCCTGGAAGCAGCTCGGCGTACCCTGAGAAAGCCATGTATACCTCTCTATCCCGTATCCTGTGTCTACGGTTCTTATAGGGAGCTCTACGAGTTTTCCCTTGAGGACCTTGAATTTCATGAAGACTAGGGTGGCGAGCTCTAGGCCCCTAACTATACTCTCGAGGCATGGTCCAGCGTTTCCCCCTCCGGACCACACTCCTTCCTTATAGACTACTTCCTCAGAATCTACTCCGAGCTCTCTGGTTACGAACTCGTGGTGATACCTCACGGTCTGGTCTTTCCAGTAAACTTCTTTGTCTGGATAGTTAAAAGCGTGATGGCCTCCCATCTCGAATATCGTTAAGTGTCTGCCGAACGTTGGACCAACGTTATCTATGTCGACGAACCTTAAGCAGGGCTGGCTTATCACCAGAGGGTTGGCCGGTGGAGGTATCTCACCGTTCGTGACGTAAGGTTGAAAGTCGACTATGCTGGCATGGGTGAAGAAGAGGTCGTCTCTCCACCTAGCTACAACAGGATACGGTTTAATCCTCTTATGCCCTCTCTCCTCGAAGAACGATAAGAAGACCTCTCTCATCTCCTTGAGTGTGTAAGATCTCCTAGTCGGAGGCTTCGAGATAAACCTGTACTCTGAGCATCCATAGGCGTTAGCCTCTCCACATAGTTCCTGATCATTTTTTTGAGTCCAGAAAAAGTCTCCACATCTCGGGCATCTCTTCCTTACATACCCTTCTTCCTTAAAGAAAGGAATCTGGTATTCCTCTACCTGAAAGCTTTTTATGATCTCTCTTCCCCCCGGTTACTATGCATTTAAGTCCAGCAATTTTATGTTCTATCGGATTAAATACTAAGAACGTATATAACGCTGTATAGAAAAATGAAAGCTTAACTTTACCTTCTCTCTTATCCGAATAACGCTCCCAGTCCCTCTAGGGCGGTTTCCTCTTCCTTCTCTTCCTCTTTCTTCTCCTCCTCCTTGGCTTCCTCCTCCTTCTCTTCAGCCGGGGCTGCAGGAGCAGGAGCCGCCGCGAACACTGGTGCGGACTTTATGGCTTCGTCTATATCGATCTCGCTGAGCGAAGCCACTAGGGCTTTCACCTTTGCTTGCTCCACGTTTACGCCCGCGGCTTTAAGTACTTCGGTCAGACTCTCTTCTGTGATCTCTTTACCCGCCTTGTGTAAGAGCATCGCAGCGTATACATATTCCATAGGGTTCTCACCACCATTCTTTTTTATCGTTCTTACTTTTCAATCTTTCTAAATAGGTTTATTCCTTTTTTGATATTAGGTCATTCAAGTATAGAGCTTGTGTATAAGCTTTCCGTATTATCTCTGGGAGGGTTTCAGGCGTGTATATCACACCGTTCACAGATAGTCTATAGGCGTTAAGGTACGCTAACTGGATCAGGGTAGAAATGTTCTCTTTCGTTGGAAATGCTACTTCTATAGATATTGCGAACGCTGATCTATATGCTTCCTCAAAGTCTGATTTAATCTTCTCGAGGTCTATCTCGAGGTCCTCCTTAGAGAGTATCAAGCCGTCGTCGTAAGCTGCTTTCAAGTTTAAGCCTAACTCGACAGCCTTTATCCCGAGCTTCGATAGCACGGCGGCTAGGTTCAGGTCTATGACCTCGCCTTTCCTCGCAACTACAGTCTCCTTGCTTATCCATACACTGCCGCTCTCTATTCTAGTCGGTAAACCTACAGTGTTTAATTGACTTATTATAGGTCCCGGAGGCATACCAGTGTTTCCTGCCGGGACGACTATATCTTCTGGGGCTATGTCTCCCGCCTTAGCGAATGACCTAACCTTGTTCTTGTCTAGAAAGATCTTCAACTTGAACGGATTCATGTTGGTGAATAGAAAGACGTTCGAGCCTTGAAGGTGCGGGATCAGTTCTTTTATGTTCTCTCTTTCTGGGCATTCAGATACGGCGAACTTCATCACGCTGTTCTTGAAGACTTTTATATAGGCTAGGCCTTTCAGTTTTCTTCTTATCTCTTGAAGCTGTGCAGCTCTCACTTTCTCTAGGTCTGCTATGGCTACTACCTTATACTTCTTGAGAAGGGATTTAGCCTCCTCTACTTCTGCTCTTTTACGTTGAATCGCTTTCTGTAGCGACATGTTCTCTCCGCCTAGAGTTAAACTTTAACTTTAACCGGCTTCCCCATAGTAGTCTTTATGTATAGGGAGTCTATGTTCTTTATTCCCCTCTTAAGCCTATCTTTAACCCTATCCAGCACGGTCTTAATGTTTTCGAGGATCTCTTCGTTCTTCATGTCCTCGCTGCCTACAGCGCATCTCAGCACGTTGAAGTTTCTAAGCCTAACCATAACGGTCTTTCTGTAGCTTTTAATTCGTGCGGCTATATCTGCGTTTGGAGGTAGCGGGGTAGGCATCTTACCCTTCGGCCCTAAAGCGAATCCTAAGTATCTGCCGACGAGAGGCATTAAAGAAGCCTCTGCTATGAAGAAATCATATTTCTTCGAGAGTTCTTTAAGCGCTCTCCTGTTCTGAGAGAG
>CAZVJZ010000093.1:0-5004 GCA_964627655.1 uncultured Candidatus Bathyarchaeia archaeon | reverse complement strand
GGAGGCGAGATGAATTGTTCAGCGGTCAAGACTTGATAAAGCCATATGAAGTCGCGTTCCTCAAGGCGATGCTTAAACGTAGGCTTGGCATAGACCTCTCCGGATATAAGGACCAGTTCATAAAACGCAGAGTATACGCTCGTATGCTAACGTGCAACGTGAGGAGTGTATCACGGTACCTGAGGCTTCTCGAAAGGTCTGTGGAGGAGCGTAAAAGTTTTCTGGATGCGTTATCCATAAACGTTAGCTGCTTCTTTCGCGACTCGTATGTCTGGGAAACCGTAAAAGAGAAAGTGCTTCGAAAGGTTATCGAGGATAAGATCTGGAAGAAGGGGAGGATACAGATCTGGAGTGCTGGCTGCTCACATGGTCAGGAACCATACACCATAGCGATCCTTCTACTCGAGCTAGCAAAGGAGTTGGGAACGCTTCCTCCGGTAACGATCTACGCGACAGACATAGATGGGGACGCTTTAGAGAGGGCTAAGACGGGGGTTTATCCTCCTTCAGAAGTCAGAAACGTGCCTCCCCAGCTCCTCAGAGCATACTTCCGATGGATGGACGGTAAATACAAGGTTAGAGACGACGTTAAAGGCTTCGTGCGGTTCAGAAGACACGACCTAATAACTCAGCCTCCCCTAAGGTTCATCCACGTTATCTTTTACAGAAACGTGCAGATCTACCTCAGTAAGGAGTGTCAGCTAAAAGTTCTGCGGAATTTCTATACGAGCCTCAACCCACCGGGATATCTTATACTTGGAACCTCTGAAACCATAAGCGAGGAGGCTAAAGACCTATTCGAACCCGTATCAACGTATGCGAGAATATACAAGAAGAAGGCAAGGCATTTAGTGTGAGGTGGAAGAATGTACGCGGTTTACGCGGTTAAGTATCTGTTGGTTGAGAACCTGTCTCAAAGAAACGACATCGAAGTCTTAGATTTCATGGAGAAGAAACTTACAAAGTTTAATAGGGAATCTTTCTTTATTACGGAGGATGAGCTTGAAGCCCTCGAGGGAAGCGTAGACTACACAGACCTTAAAGTCGTAAAGAAGTTGAAGGAGTGGTTACGTAGATGCGGAGAAGGTGAATACATCGTGGTCTGGGAAGACGGAGACGAGTAAATTTTAATATAGCCTCTCCAACTTGAGTTCTCCGTTCCTTCTCCTTGAAAACGGTGGAAGCCATCTCTTCTCTTTCTTTACCCTCATCGTTAAGTTGTCGAGGAGAGCCTTAGCTTTATCTGAGAGGACGTAATACTTAGCAGAGATGGTCATGCCAGACCACTTCACTTTCGATACTTCAATCAACCCTGTCTCGCAGAGGATTTTGAGGTGATATCGAAGGAGAGGTTTCTTGCTCTTAGGCATTTTCAGAAGCTTGATGAGCTGACTTAAGCCTAACTCTTCCTTTTCGAGCAGTAGCCACAGGATGAGGCGGCGCATTCTGCTGCTCAGCGCTTTAGCTATTCTATCGAGAGCTATATCTGCTTCTATGTTCTTTCCCAGAACCTTTATTATCTCGTCTTCACCGAAGAATGAGGTTCGAACCATGTTTTAGTCGCCTCCCGACTCGGTAGGCTTTAGACCTCTCTTATACTCGACTAGAGGCTTAACCCGGAAACCTTTAACGTAGTCTCTTCTCGGATACCGGAAGCTCCGGTAATCCTCGAAGTAGACTCTATACCAAGCGTTCTCCTCCCCTAGCTCGCGTAAAGATACGTACGGCTTCTTTTTGATGATCTTCGAGACGAAGCCTTCGAGAAAGCCTTCGATGAATGATGCTCCCGAATCGACTTTCTTCGGTCTTTCACCTAAAATATTAAATAAAAAGACGTCTATCCCGACCTCGTAAAATTTAACGATGTAGCCGCTGATGAGTCCGTCTTGAACCCATAAGTCTAGAAGAGTTTTCACGAGAGATTCTAGATTCTCTCCTCTTAGCTGCTTCTTGATCTCTACAACTACCAGTTTTCCCATCCTAATGCCGACCGTATAGAGGATGTAGTTGCCGAAAACCCCCCAAACCCTCTTAACTACCTTAAAGAAGTTCCTCCATAAGATCCTATTCAACATGCTTGTCGAAATCTTCGGCTTTTCTTGGCCTTCCATGTGTGAATTCATGCTGGCATCGACAACACTCTCCATGTAAACCACCTAAGCTCAACAATCATCTAGATAAATACCGGTATATTATGCTCGTTAATTAAAATTGTTAGGAAGAAAAGTACACGGGGAAAGGAAAATTAAAGTAGAAGAAGACACATAAGTGGTAGCGTTTATGTAAAGCCGTGTTAAAGAATGAGTCGAATTGTGGTTTACTATTATACTCGAACAGGAAATACGGAGAAGATGGCTGAAGCCGTGGCTGAAGGGGCTTCTAAAGTTCAGGAAGTCGAGGTCGAGCTTAAGCGTCGTGTAGACCCGGAGGAGCTGGCGGGTTACGACGCTATAGTCGTAGGGGCACCAACCTATAACCATCGAACCCCCTTAATCGTGGATAGATTCCTAGAGGAAGTAGCCGTCAAGAAAGTCGATTTAAAGGGTAAACTAGGCGCCGCGTTTGGCTCCTACGGTTGGAGCGGAGAGGCTCCACGGTTGGTTCTCGAGGTTATGAAAAACAAGTTTGAGATGAACGTAGTCGAGCCACCGCTGTTAGTCAGATACTCTCCTGACGAAGTCGGGTTAAAGAAATGCTTAGAGTTCGGCGAGAACGTAGCGAAAAAGCTTATCGAGTAAGAAAAAACGAATTGTAATGGAAAGGAGAAGTCGATTAATGAAGCCGAAGAATAAGTTGATAGAATTTCTCGAAGAGCAAATCGAGGTCGAGAAAAGCATAGTAGAGTCGCTGGATAAAGCCTTGCCCGATATCCGGAACCCCGTGGTTAAAGGAACCTTAAGAGGGATCTCCCTAGACTCCCTGAAACACGCAGAGATGTATAGGTCCGCCGTTAATCTGTTAACCGGCGTTTCCCCAGCGCTTACACAGAAGCAGCTTGATAGACAGAGGGAGCTTGTCCAGAAGCATATAAGTATAGAAGCTGAACTCATCGAGAGAATAGACCGAGTCTTACCTAGTCTGGAGGACGAGAAGGTGAAGCTCCTTCTGAAGGCTATCCTATCTGACGAGAGAAGGCACCACGAGCTTCTCAGGAAGGTCTTAGAAATTCTAGTTAAGGGGGAGACCATAACCGACGAGGAATGGTGGGACATACTGTGGCATGACGTCCCGTTTCACGGAGCTCCAGGAGGATAGAGTTACGATGCCCCTTCTACCGGGGGTAAGCTTCTGAGAGCTGGAGAAGGACCTGCTTGGAATCTAAAGAGAATACTAAAGATAGAGGACCCGCTAGAATGTGTGGTGTTGCAGCGTTTAAACAGGTTCGTGGTCGAGGTGATGGTGGAGGGTAAAACCTGCAAGGCGTATCTTAACAACACTGGTAGGCTAACCCAGTTTCTAGCTAAAGGTAGAGAAGGCTTCTGCCTAAGAAAAGATACTGGAAAGACTGGTTTAAGGTTGTTCTCCGTAAAGGAGGGAGAGCTTGGAGCGATCGTAGATACGAGGCTTCAGACGGAAGCTTTCGAAGAGTCGTTAAAGAAGGGTTTCGTCCCGTGGCTTGATGGATGTAGGCTCCTCAGAAGAAACGTGAAACTTGGAGTTGTCGAGGGATACCTTGAGATACCGGAGAGGCCGGGTTTAGGGGTCGAGCTAGACGAACGTTTATTGTCTAAAAGTGCTTTCAACCCTTTTGACCTTCCGGTTCTCGAGAGGGAGGACGGGTCGGTGGCAGATTGGTAGCGGCAAACCTTCAGAGTTTACCTCGTAAAACACGTTAAACTCGATTGTGGAGGGCATGTAGATTTGGCTCGGCTAAGAGAGTTTGGGGTTCACATGCTCACGACTAAACATGAAGTGTCTAAGCTTCTAGAGTACGGAGTTAAACTCGAGAGTTTGGGTTTCGACCACCTGAAGGTGGGAGACCATACTCTCACGACGAACCCTAACGTGGAATACCCGAACGCACACACCCTCCTCTCAGCGATCGGGGTGCTAACTAAACGGATAAAACTCTCGACGGCCGTGACGGATCCGCTTAGAAGACACCCGGTCGAGATAGCTCAAGGAATAGCGACTCTCGATAGGATAACTAGAGGTAGGGCTGCTCTCGGGATCGGTGCAGGAGAAGCCATGAACCTCGCACCCTTCGGTATAGAGCAGAGGAGACCCTATACAGCCCTGAGGGAGGCTATCCAAGTTATAAAGATGCTGTGGCTTTCCAGCCCAGATAAGCCTGTAGACTTCAGAGGTAAGGTTTTCAGGCTCAACAACGCATACTTGCAGTTAAGGTGCCACCAGAAACCTCATCCACCGGTCTACGTAGGCGCCTTGAGCCCGAAGACCCGTGAACTTGCCGGAGAGCTCGCTGAAGGATGGATCGCTGTAGCTTTAGAGTCTCCTAAGACCCTTAAAGTTCACCTTAGAGAGGTGAAGCGGGGTCTCGCTAAGAGCGGGAGGCGGCTGGAGGACTTCTATGTCTCTGCCACAGTCTATACTGAGGTTGGAGACTTCGAGGAGGCTTATAGAACGGTGGAGTCGACTGCACGGAGGCGTTTAGCCTCGAACGGTGAGATACTGGCGTTGATGGGCTATAAAGTCGAGGTTCCGAAGGAAGTTACGATCCCGAAGGTTAGGGTCGACGATAAAGAAGCCTTGAGTAAACTCGACGAGATAGCTAAGACTATACCGAGGAAGATCGTCGAGCAGATATTGGCTATCGGAAGCCCAGACCAATGCATCGATAAGCTAGAAGAATATGTTAAAGCGGGGGCTAACAGCCTGATAATCTGCAGTCTAAGCAGAGACGACGATAAACTATACAGAATATATTCGGAGAAGATAATTCCATACATGAAGGAGACTTATGGCTCGTAACGGAGGCTCTAAAAAGCGGTGAACCCTCTTTTTCAAGTGTTCTTCAGAGATGTAAAGGATATAAAGGAGTTC
>CAZVJZ010000092.1:0-5259 GCA_964627655.1 uncultured Candidatus Bathyarchaeia archaeon | reverse complement strand
TGTTCACGTTCATAACTTGAAGAGCGTGTTCTAACGTAGATTACACGTCTTGTAGCGGATGACGTTGCTTACGTTCGGTCTCTAGAGGTGTAACAGGGAGGTCTTCTAAACGAGGTGGCAAGTACTGATCCTCTTGAAGTGAAGCCTCAGAATTTCGCCCTCTGTTAGCATTCGAAAGGAACCAGTAGAAGTTCATTTTTCTCAAGTATCAACTTTTTTATATCTCCTTCTTACGCCATCCAAGTAGGCCTCCCAGCAGGATAAGCAAGCCTATGACTACGATTCCTATACCAACAACGTAGGGGTATAGTAGGTCTGGGTTATACAATAAGCATACTCCGCTCAGGGTTACGAGTATGCCTAAGACGAGTAAGGTTATCTGCCCGAAGCTCCTCGGTAAGCTTAGGGTTATAGGGGTCGGTTCGACTTTCTTAGCACGTAGTATAGCCATTAAGAGGAATCCCACCCCCATACCTATAGCTCCACCTACGTCTGGCCTACTGAATGCTAAGCCTAAACCCCCACCGATGAACATACAAGCCACGAAGACTAAACCCTCAAACTCCCGCTTCTTAGCCATCTCTCCTCTTCTCCGTCTAAACGTTTATTTCTCTCTTCTCCAACCCTAAAAATCTATCTTATAATTGAGTCCTTGTGAAAAGGTGTCTAAACTTCAGCTAGTCTTCGCCTAGAAAATCTACGTTTTAAGAGGGGCTTATAAAGATCTCGCAGAATAGAAATCTTGAGCTATATCTCGGCGTATTAAAAAACCATAAATACTTTCACACAGAAAAACTAAATGTTAGGATGAACCTAGAAGAAGCAAGAGATCTAGCTTTTGCGATTCGTGAGATGGCTTCTAACTATAAGATCTTTGGTGAAGCCTTAGAGAAGAATCTCGAGGTAGCAGATTCTCTGAAACGTTTGGTAGGGTCCAGTGAGACGGGAGACAGAAGCTCTAGGTTGATATCGACCGGGATAGCTTTAATCACGCTTCCGGTTCCAATGACCGAGCTCGTAGGAGCTGGTCTAATAGCAGCTGGGTTACTAAAGAGGAGAAGCCAGACCAAGGTTTCAGACCTTCACAGGGAGTTTCGAAGATTAACCCGTGAACTTGAAGACTTGATAGACGAAATGGTTGAGTGAAACAGGAAAGCATCTATTCCGGTTCTTGCTTAGAGTTTCCGTGATGGAAGCAGGCCTCTTCTTTAGTCCTAGACGCTCCTGAACGGGTTCTTACGGTTAACTAAACGTTTATCCTAGAGAAGGAAAATAAGTTATCTCGAAGTTAGAGTATAAAGATACAATTAGACTTAACGTCAATGGGGGATAGAGGCTGCAGGTAAACTGCTATTTCTGTGGGCAACCTAACCTGCTCGAAGAGTACTTCTGCAGTAGATGTAGACGTAGTCTAATACCTCCAAGCGATTACGACCTTAAGACCGGAGACTTTGCTTACGGACCGGACGTGGACGGTTTAAAGACGCTTAAGGCTCTAGCTCCGGTCACAAGCTTCCTAAAAGACTCTATAATAAAAGATATCGAGAGAAGCCTGTTGAAACAGGTTTCAACCCTTCTAGACGCCGAGAATTCTCCACGTTTAAGAAGGCTTATCCGGGAATGTGCTAGAATTCTCTGTCTAAACAGGCTTCCGAAGGTTTTCGTGAGGCCCTCGAACGTCTTGAACGCGTTTACCTTCGGGACCGACGAGAGGGCGACTGTGGTGATAAACTCGCTAGCTCTTAAAGTGCTCACAGACGATGAGCTTAAAGTGCTTGTAAGCCATGAGTTCGCTCATGTTAAGAGCGAGCATATGCTTTACCACACCTTAGCTGAGTACCTAGCCGGTGGAATAACGTTGTCGGCTTCCATACTTGGTTTCGGTCCGGTCGCAACTCCGATAAGGTTGGCTCTGCTCTCTTGGTATAGGAACTCGGAAGTTACAGCCGACAGGGCGAGCGTGCTGGTGGTGAACGACCTTAACGTGGTTAAATCTTTCTTCGCCAAGCTTGTATTCTTCTCTGGAAACTTCAAGAAAGAGGTCGACTTCTCTGAAAACGGTTTGATGGGCTCGTTCCTCGAGCTTCTTAAAACCCATCCGCTGTACAAGAATAGAATCGAGAGGATTACCGAGTTCTATAATAGTAAAAGATTCGCTGCGGTGAGGAGGAAAATAGACCTTAGAGAACGACGTTTAACAGCTTTAAGTACTCGATGCCGCTTCTGCGGGGCAAGGAAACCTGTAACGGCGATCTTCTGCCCAGAATGCGGCAGATGCCAAATCTAGCTAGATTAATTTCCCGCAAGATAAAGTTTATCCACTTTCTTTACTATCGTTTCATAAGTTTAGAGGTTTCGTAGGCTACTTCTCAGTGGCGGAGTAGAAATCGATAAATTCTCTAGGCCCCTGATACTTTATTGGTGTTTCAGGCTATGTTAGTGATCGATGGTCACCTAGACTTAGCTATGAATGCCCTCGACTGGAATAGAGACCTGAAGAAAAATGTCTCTGAAATACGTAGGGCAGAATCAGGGATGAAGGGGAAGGGTAGAGGAATGAACACTGTTTCGCTTCCGGAGCTTAGGAGAGGAGAAGTCTGTGTCTGCCTCGCAACCTTGATAGCTAGGGTTAGGAGAGGGAAGGTAAGCGGGTACGCTAGCAAGGAGATAGCGTATGCTGCGGCTCACGGCCAGCTCGCTTACTACAAGATACTCGAGACTCAAGGTCTAATCCATATGATCAAGTCTGGTGCAGATCTAGAGCTCCATGTCGAGGGCTGGCTTAAGTCGCCTGAACAAAACCCCATAGGCATAATCCTATCGATGGAGGGAGCAGATCCGATACTCAGCCCGAGTCAACTCGAATACTGGTGGAATATGGGGCTCCGTGTCTTAAGTTTAACCCACTACGGTGAAAACGACTACGCCTATGGCACAGGCAGCAGGGGAGGGCTAAAGCCTCTCGGGAGAGAGCTGCTTGATGCCATGTCCTCCTTAGATATGGTTCTAGATGTTACGCATCTCTCCGATGAAAGCTTCTGGGATGCGCTTGAAGCCTTCGAGGGAGATGTGATAGCAAGCCACAGCAACTGCCGAGCCTTAGTCCCGGGAGATCGCCAGCTCTCAGACGAGCAGATAAGAGCCCTGATAGAGAGGAACGCTGTTATAGGTGTGGCGCTTGATGCTTGGATGCTCTATCCTGGATGGATTAAGGGTGTCACTTCGAACGAAGTAGTTAGCTTGGAGGCGGTCGTGGACCAGATAGAGCATATCGTCGACTTGGCCGGGGATACCCGTCACGTAGCTATAGGAAGCGACCTAGATGGGGGTTTCGGTAAGGAGCAGTGTCCACACGATCTAGACACGATAGCAGACCTCCAGAAGATCTCTCTTATCCTGAGGAATAGAGGCTATGGAGACCAAGACGTAAGAAACATAATGTATGAAAACTGGCTAAGGAAACTTAAGGCGGCTCTCCCGGCGAAGGGATAGAAAACGACTCCTCTACATCGATTATACTGGTGTACCGGCTGTCGAGTAATGACACTTTCCATGTCTACGTTGACTCGTGTTTAAGTTTCTTATAAATTTCTGTTAGTATCGAGTTCATGAGGGCTCTAGTTTCTCTGTCGATGGCCGCTAGGGTGAAGAGGTATAAAACTCCACCTATCCCGGTGTAGCCTAGAGTAGTCGAAAGCCTAGTGGGATGGGGGATTAAGAGCAGGAAGATTGCCATAGTGGCGGAGGCTAAGAGATACTTGGCTAGGCTAGCCCACGGGAAACTGAATGGCATGGACTTCTTGGCGAACGTTATGCTTAAGATAAGGAAGATTAGGCCTGAAAGGAGAATAGTTAATGCAGTGTAAAGTGCGGAAGTCAACGGATCACCTTTAACGTTCAGTAAGATATAGTAGATTGCAGGGAGTACGATCAACGCCCGAAGATATGGGAAAGAGAATGTTAGGAAAAGCCTTGTTTTAACTAGCTCTCTGAGCCTGATCTCCGCCTTTAAATCTACCTCCTCTGTCCCAAAGATTATCGAGTTTAAGATTTGGGTGAAGCTCTGAACGAAGACGTTGAGCGCTATAACCTGTAGGATCGGAGATGCCACCCTGTACTTGACGTCTAAGATAGTTAGATAGGAGTCTGAGAGGACTATCGCTCCTACAGTCATGGGCACGGCGAACATCAAGAAAGATTTGAAGGCTATGGACACGTCTCCGGAGCTCCTCCGGACTAGCAGTCTCGGATATAGGGCGAAAGCTAGGAAGCTCGAGTGTCCTATCACGCCTGCTATCTGGAAGGACGCACCGTAATAAGCCCTTGCGACCTCTCTCCCGATGGCAAAGAGTAAGACTAGGCTGAAAGAGAATATTCTGTTACCGATGATTGTGTAGACCGTGGCAAGCGAACCTTTAACCCACTCCTTAACGTAGCTGAGTTTCACCTTTCCCCTTAGTTTCCCGCGAGAGACGTAGAGATAGTAGATAACCTGAAGAGAGTATCCTGTTATCAAAGCAGTCATAGCGCCTAAAAGCCCTAACTTAAAGTGGAAGATGAGTAGATATGCAACGGCTACCTTAACGGCCTCCTCCACGAGCAGACCGTAACCTAGAGCCTCGATTCTCACCACACGTAATATAGCCTCGAAAGCCGCTGTAAGGTAAACCCAGATTATCTGAACCGAGGCCAAGACATACAAGGGAAGATAGGAACCGCCTATCTTTAAGGCAGACAAAATCCAAGGAACCATCGAAATATAGACGCCTACGGAAACCAGACCTAAGATCATGTTTGCTATGACCCCGGTCTTAGCGGAGCCTTCATGCCTCCTAGAGACGAAGCGCATAACCCAGAATGGGAGAGCCGTGGCAAGCAACGTGAAATAGGCGATGATATCTGAGTTAAGGTTAACCCAAACCCCGTACTGCTCCCTAGTAACGGTTCTAGTGATCATCAAAGTAAAGATAAGTCCGGTGCCGACGCTCAGCATCCTAGAAGCAAACAGCAGTAGACCTGAACGTAGGATTCCAGGCTCTTCCCTCTCCAAACCGCTCGACCACTCCAAATAACAAGAAACTACGTATGACCTGAATTAAATATGTTAAGGATATCTGTTAGAGAATATAGCTCTCTAAAAATGGGATGCACTTAAAAATCGTTCGACGCCTACTCTTCTGTGATCGCCTTAAACTCTTCCTCTAGGGCAAGGAGCAAACTTCCATAAGACCCCAATAGGTGGCTCCTCTCATGCTCTGC
>CAZVJZ010000091.1:2829-5268 GCA_964627655.1 uncultured Candidatus Bathyarchaeia archaeon | reverse complement strand
CAGACTCAGAGAGACGCTCAGCAAGATAATGGAAGGCGAGCCCGACGCCGTTATCCTAAACCCGGGAAACGTGAAAAGCCTATTCTCCGACTATGCGGGAAACGTAGGCTTAATCGTTAAGCTAACCGCTTTCACGCCGTTCAACCCGCACTTCGACGCTCCGATAGGCTCGGTAGAAGAGGCTGTTAAGCTAGGTGCAGACGCCATATCCGTCGGCTTCTTATTCGGTAACAGAAGCGATGCACAGGTCAACCTCCTGAACAATACGGGTTTCTTCGTCGAGGCCTGCTTGGAGTGGGGTTTACCCCTCTTCGTCCACGCTTATCCTAGGGGAGAGAATATACCTAAAGAAGAGTGGTACAGTGCAGACAGGGTGGCTTATGCCGCCAGAGCGGCCGCAGAGGTCGGCGCAGACTACGTTAAAACCTCGTATACTGGAGACTTAGAGTCCTTCAGGCGAGTCGTAGAAACCTGTCCAGTCCCGGTTATTCAGGCTGGAGGACCTAAGGTCGAAAGCGACCTGAAGTTTTTGAAGATGGTTGAAGCCTCGATTAAGGCCGGAGCGATAGGAGTGGCGGTCGGTAGAAACCTATTCTCACATGAGCGTCCAGACGCTATGGCTAAAGCTATAAGGATGGTGGTCCACGAGAACGTGCCGGCTGAGGAAGCAGCTAAGACTGTTTTATGAAGCCTCCAAAGCTTTTAGCTCGTCGAACTCCTCGACCAGTTTAAGGTAAACCCGCTTAAACAGTCTGTAGTACCGTTGGTATCTCTTATGGCTTTTTAAGCAGGGCTTAACCTCGCCTGTGACCTTAACGATCCCCTTTGACGCCCTTATAGGGTCATCATATGCTCCCGCCGCCACTCCCCCTAGGATGGCTGCTCCTAAACACGAAGCCTCTTCCACGTTTGGGATTCTCAAAGTTAAGCCTAGCACGTCAGCCATTATCTTCCTCCATAGACCGCTTTTAGCCCCTCCCCCGGTCACCCGAACTTCACTCACCTCAAGCCCACGTGACTTGAAGACCTCTAGGCAGTCTCTGACGCAGTATGCTCCGCCTTCGAGGAACGCCCTAGCCACGTCCCCCCTAGCGTGGGTTAAAGTCAAACCGAAGAGCACACCCCTAGCATTAGGGTTCCAGATCGGGGTTCTCTCACCCGATAGATACGGCAGGAATATCAGTCCTCTCGAGCCTGGAGGAGACCTTTCAGCTTCCACGTCCATCTCACGGTATGTGGTTTCGGCCTCTCCTCTCCTATAGAACCGGTCTCTCAGCCATCTGTATGCTGCCCCCGGCGTAGAGGTGGCGGCCATAAGTATGTAGCGTCCGGGGACGGCGTGTAGTCTATTCAGCGTTCTCAGGTCGAACAGCGGCTTAGTAGTTATATAGGATAGGGTGATCGTTGTTCCGATAGACTCTAAGGCCATCCCCTCTTCCACTACACCTGTCCCTATGCATGCGCAGGCTGTGTCGTTTGCTCCTGCAGCGACCGGTATCCCTGGAGGTAGGCTTAGCTCATGCGCCGCTTCCCTGCTTAGTTCGCCTACAGTCCTCCAGGAGGGATGTATCTCGGGGAGCTTGGCTTGGTCTATGTTCAAGTCTTTGCATAGGTCTTCACTCCACTCCACCCTCTTTATGTCGAGCAATAGAGTAGCCGACGCCTGCGTGTAGTCCGTCGTGAAGGCTCCGGTCATCCTGTGAACTATGTATCCGTTGGCGTGGAGGAACTTGTAGGTTTTCTCGTAGACCTCTGGTTCATGCCTCTTTATCCATAGTATGCTTGGAGCCGTATAGGTGCCTGGCGCTATCCTGTTTCCCGTGACCTCGAAGACCCTGCCTCCGCCTGCAACCTCGCATATGAATGCTGCTTCTTCCACGGCTCTCTGGTCGATCATCAGTATAGCGTTTCTCAAAGCCTCTCCATTCTTATCTACTGGAATTAGGGCTGGAGTTAAGACAGAGACGCCTAATCCTCTTACGTCGTCTTGGCGAAGTCCGCTGTCTTTAAATAGTCTGTGAACGACCTCCTTAAGCGTTTTCCACCAGACCTCAGGTTTCTGCTCAGCCCAAGCTGGTCTAGGGGTCACTATACCATATTCGTCTTCGCTAGAAGCTAACGGTCTACCTTCAAGGTCGAAGGCTACAGCCTTAACTCTAGTAGTGCCTACATCCACGCCTAACAGTAGGTCAGACAACCACAACCACTTCCAGACGCCTCTTTCTAGCCTCAGACGTTTATTATAGCTTCACGGGTTAGCTATATAGCCTTATAGAAGCCTTTCAACCTTTTTGCCGTGCCGCTTAAGCTTCAGGAGAACCTCCCAGCGTTTAGAGTTTACGGCTATACATCCAGTCTATAAACCCTTCTGTCCCGTTTCCACCGGGCTTCATGAAGCTTTTCCATAGATAAGCTGAGAACACCCATTCAACCTTAGGA
>CAZVJZ010000091.1:0-2819 GCA_964627655.1 uncultured Candidatus Bathyarchaeia archaeon | reverse complement strand
CTATCCTACTGCTCCAGTAGCTTAACCACCTGTAGACTTCTCCTCTAATGTCCTTAGCCGTAAGCCTCTTCCAGAGGCCGCCTGTACTGGTGTAGTATCGTCCTCCAGGGTCGAGTATGCAGATCCTGCCTCCCTCCACCGGTATGTAGACGGCTACATGATCCGTGATCACGATCACTTCAACCCAGTACTCCTTATCGACGTAAGCGTAGATCATGCTGGCTAGAAGGATAGCCATGTCTTCGCAGTCTCCACTGCCGAGCGTCAAGGTTTGGTTCGGGAACTGCCAGACTTCAGGTAGGTTCTCCAGTTTTCCATTCGGCTCGTCGGGAAGCTTAGGGTAGAAGCTATCTTCTCTATAGGCGATGTTCTCTACGACCCAGTCGTATAGCTTCTTGACGTCGATCCAGAACTCGCTCCAGTCTCCTTTACGTCTCCAACCTCCGGTTATCTCTAAGACCTTACTCCTAACCTCTGGGTCGTCGGGGGTTATGAATAGACTTTCATTTCCGTTCGGGTGAACAACATTTAAGTTAACCTGAAACTCTAGCTCATGGTAGGCCTCCTGATACTTGAGGTAAGCTTCGCTGAGCCTCTGTAGTTCATCTTTCAGTTTAGAGTATTTCCCTTCAACCATCTTATAGCTCTCTAGGAGAGCGTGATAGGTCTCGTTTAACTTCTTCTGGTAGGCTTCCACCTGTTTAAAGTAGTCATGTAATTCACTGTAGCTCGCAGCTAACCCTGCGTAGCTAGCGTTTAGGTCCGAATAGCTGGCTCGAAGCCTAGAGTAGTCTTCGGTGAGCCGTTTATAGTCGAGCTGAAGCCTGCTATAGTTCTCTAGGAGGACACCATAGTTAGATTTAAGCTCCATATACCTAGACTTAAGGTCTTCGTGCTTGACCGAAAGTTGAAAGTAGAATACTCCCTCAAACGAGGATAAAGCGACTAAACACGCTATCACGAGAGCATACAACCATTTCCTCAAACTCTAGCCTCCAACACAGATGATAAAATCAACCTCTAGAAGAATTAACCTTTTCTAACATAAGAAAAGTTCGTAGGTAACCTTCATATCGACTTCCGATTAGATCTAAACCTATGGCAGGACTCGGTTGCTGGAAAACTCTCTCCAAGCTTTTCTACGAGCGAGACCCAGAGCTAGTGGCTAAGGACCTGCTGGGCAAGAGGCTGGTTAGAAGACTTTGTAAAGAGATCTTGGAGGGGTTGATCGTCGAGACGGAAGCCTACTACGGTGTGGAGGACCCCGCCTCACGGGCCTACCACGGAATGAAGAGGTATAACGCGCCGATGTGGGGCGAGGTGGGTCTAACGTTCATCTACAACGTCCATAACAACTGGATGTTCAACGTAGTCGCACACAGGCGGGGTGAGGTTGGAGCGGTCTTGATAAGGGCTGTAGAGCCTACACGCGGCTTGGATGCTATGAAGCAGAACAGAAAGGCTAAAACAGTCTTCGAGTTGACTAACGGGCCGGGAAAACTGACGAAGGCCTTCAAGATAGATAAGAAGCTAAACGGCTTACCTGTCTACTCGACCGAAAGCGAGGTTTTCATCTCAGACAACGAAACAAGGTTCAAGGTAGGCTCATCCCATAGAATAGGTGTTAAAAGAGACTTGGAGAAGAAACTAAGGTTCTTCATCGAGGGGAATAGGTTCGTCTCGAAGCATCCTACCCGAGGTTCCTGTAGAACTCTCTAGGCCTAAGCTCCTCGAACTCGTCTGTCTGCCCAGCTATATGCCTCCTTATATCCACGCATAGATGGCATTTCGAGACGTATCCACCAGGCAGCTCCCTATAACCAAACTCGTTAACCGCGAGCTCGTAGAGGGAGCCCAGCCCTTCTAGGAGAGCCTTAAGGATAGGGCGCTCATCGAGGTCTATACCCTCACAGAGGGAATCCAGCTCCCTAGCATCACCCAGCGAGATCCCGCCGCAGTATCCTGTAATATAGTTAAAGTAGTTATCTATGTGGACATGCCACTCGCGAGTCAACTCCTCTCTACATGATTCACCGAAGAAAAGTTTTGCGGGATACCTCCTATACAGGTATCCAAGCTTGTATGGAGCCCTACCCATCGGTAAGATGGAGTGGAAACTTAAAGCCAGAGATAACTCTTCCCTATCTCTACTAATCATCGATTCCAGATAGCTCTCGAATGGCATCGTTCCCTTTAAGCCAAGTCTTTTCAGCTGACCGTAAAATAGGTCGTGATACACTATCACGTTTCCGCCGAAAATCTTTCTCCCGACTTTCTCGCACCTGAGTATCCTCTCGAAAGGCACATACTCGACTAGAAACGGATTAGCGCTTATCAGTATACCTTGAAGGCCAGCAGACTTAAGTCGCCTGAGCTTAGCTTCTACTACTTCATCGTTAACGCACCAGAAGCAGTTTGTTTCGACGAAGAGAGACGGTAACCCAAGGCTATAAGCGACTTCGGTGAGCTCAAGCAATAGGTCGAAGTTAAGGAACGGCTCGCCTCCGGTGAAATGTATTCCATAGTTCACGCCTATTGAACTAGACTTGGCCGGATACTTCCCTCGAAGCCTCTCGGACAATATGGTTAGAACCTTCTCCGCCTCTCTAGGGTCTATCCAGTCTTCACTCCACCTCGGAGAGCAAGCATACATGCAGTGCCTGCACTCGCTAGTACACTTGTAGGTTAGGAATATGCCTCCCGAGAAGGGTTCAGGTGCATGAAACTTGACCACTAAGGTTTCCTCCTAGCCCCCCACTTTAATGGAGATGATTCAACTAAAAACTTGCTTTAACCCCATCAGTTACGGTTCTCATTAG
>CAZVJZ010000090.1:0-5281 GCA_964627655.1 uncultured Candidatus Bathyarchaeia archaeon | reverse complement strand
GGGAGGGTTTACCCAGCCACCGGACACGGCGGGTTTAGAGGGCGCATAACCCCCCTCACGTCGAGAGAGGCTCAGCCGAGAAGAGCGGATCGCTCTGCTGTGAGGCTGAGAGTTAGTCAGGTGGGGGGACAGCGCCCAAACCTCTGTTAGAGTTAGGTCTTCTCTTGTAGTGTGGCGTCCAAAACTTTTAGGTAGCCGCTGTCCCCATTCCAGATTTTTTCGTAATTTAAAATTTTTATCCGCTTCTTGAAGAATGGTGCATCGAGAACTAGTGTTTCATATTCTCCGCCTTCACCTACAAGCGAGATCCCTAACCTTCGGTTTAGCTCGATTAGGTCCTTTATAGTGTTTGCGTCCATTTCTCTACCTAGCCAAGATTCGTCGAAGCCGTATGCATACACGCCGGTTATCACGATTTTAAATTTTAAGTCGAGTAGAGAATCGAGGATTTTTTGAGGATCTACACCCCATAGAGGTGCTATAGGTTTAAGGTTTAGCTCTCTACAGATCTCCTCTATACATCTCTTTTGGTAACTGGATGCGATAACACCGTAGACTAAACCTTCGACCTCTAGACGAGATAGAACGGATTTAAGGTCTTCTAATTCCTCGCTTTTTTTACCTGAAGTCGCCTTACTCACTAAAGGTAGACCCGCCGCTTCAGCAAATAAGCTCGTTAAATGTGCGTTCGGGTAGTGGAACATCCAGCTATCCTCTCGCTTAGGTATTAAAGTCACGATTTTAGCTACCTTGAAACCTTGGTTTAGCACCTTGTAGAGTGCCAGAGCGGAGTCCTTCCCCCCTGAAATTAATGCTGCAACCTTCACTTCGACTACTCCAGAAGATATCTAATACGGACAGAAGAACCCTATTTGCCATAAATTAAATCTTTAGATCGATTTAGCCTTCTCTATGATCTCAAGTGTTCTTGCTTTCCAGCTCGCTAATTCTGTGGGTTCAGAGGGGTAGAGAAGATAATGAGCTTTAATCTTATTCATCAACTCGGCAACCTTTCTAAGCTTCGTTATTAAGCCTGCTCTTCCTAGACCCCTGAACAGCCTAACAACCTTCTCTGTCAAATTCAATCTAAGTTCGTCGCCCATACTCGTGATCAAGAGGTCCTCTTCAGTAATCAGTTTATTTCGCATCCCATAGTTTAGTTCCTCATCGCCAAGTTTCTGTAGGAAGATTCTGAAAACGTCTAGTCCGGCTTGCTTAGCCCCATAATCTCGGATATACTCTACACCATATTTCCATAGGGCCTTCGCATCGAATACTCCATTCTCTAGAGCCTCGACCGCCACTTTACCTGAAAGTCTACCTGCAGTCATCGAGGGGCCTATCCCACCTCCATGCAAGGGATTTACCTGAAAAGCTGCATCCCCTATTAACATTAAGCCATCTGAAACCATCTTGTCTAGAGGTCTCCTCGTCGGCACCAATCCTCCTCCACCATGTATCACCTTAGAACCCTCAAAAAACGGTTGGGATAAAACATATCTATACAGTTGAGCCTTCGGGTTCGGGAAGCCTTCCGTCATAGCTACGCCTAAACCAACGTTAACCTTGTTTTCACCCTCCGGAAATATCCAGTAATAGCCTCCGGGAGCGACTTGAGAGTTCAAGTATATCCTCAGATACTCTGGTTCAGGTAACTGCTCCCGTAAGATGCGGATCTCCCTATAGCATGCTATAACATCAGCTTTCTCAGGCTCTTTCTCTATCTCAAACTCTGATGGAAGGTTTCTTCTGATCACTGCATTCATTCCACTTGCGTCTATGACGATCGAGGCATAAAAGTCTTCAACCTGCGAGCCTTTCTTCTTCGCTTTAACGCCGACTACCATACCGTTTTTAATCAACGGTTTAATGACCTTCGTAGAGTCGTGCAGCTCCGCACCTGCCTTAAGCGCCTTTTTAAGCAGCCTCTGACCAAAAAGGTATCTGTTCACCATGAAGCCATGAAGTCCCTCACCTCTAACCTTGAATACGGACTCTTTATCTGGTGAGTATATGAGTACTCCTTCAATCTTCCTCTCCAACTCTTCTCCAGACGAGTACTTCAACCCTAGGTTATCGAAGTGATGCTTTCCGATAGCGTCTCCGCAGACCTTACGGCCGATGTCCTCCGCACTTTTAACGTCTATTAGGCAAACGTTTAATCCTTCTTCAGCTGCAGAAAATGCGGCGAGGCAACCTGCCGTACCGGCACCGACCACTATCACATCGAACCGAACCATAGTCATCTAACTCTAAATAGTGAAAGGCAAAATATTTAGTTTTTAGCTCCCTTCAAAACTTCGATAAGGAGCTACATGAAGATGCTTTTAATATACTGTAGGGCTTGATTAGGTTCCAGTATGTTGGCTCTGGCCTCACGTAATACACGCTGGGCGGAGATGAAGCGGAAGTGAGGGTGTTTCCGATGAAGTGCACGGAGAAAAGGGCAACCATAGGTTAAACGAGGCGAGGGGTGACCTATCGATCTAGCCAGTAATATGGAGTCTATCTTCGAATAAGCTAAGGCGGCTAGGATGTTCATCTTTACACGATCGTTCGATCTCAGCTGGATCGAGTGGCTTCCTGTAGGAAGTAAATCTCCAAAACTGACGAGGGAAAGACCCCTTTTTTTAGCTTCGTGAAGAACCATGCTTTCGATCTCTCTGGAACATGAACCGCAGGGGTGTATTCTTCCAGCTACGGAGTCCTCGAATATTCTTTTAAACGTCTCACCGTTAGGCTTAACAAAAAGATGGGGTACGCCGATCTTTTTGGCTAACTTTCTTATAAACTCTTTAGTCTTTTCCGGGAGGATGCGGGAACCTGGATCTACGGTTACAGCAACAGGATTTAGACCGGCCTTCTTTAATACTATCAAGGTGGATGTGCTGTCTACGCCTCCTGAATAACCTACCATAACTTGATGAGTGCCCAATGGGTCGCCTTCGTACAGATTTCTCCTTGGATAATCGAGCTCGTTTCTTAAGACGGGGATCACTTTCTCGAGTATCAATCTTTTAATCGAGTTTTCCAGCGACCTAGCCAACATAGAGTAATATCGAATCGCTAACCTCACTCTTTCCAACTTAACTTTAATGTCGATCATCGCTCTCGCACCTATCTGCTCAACCCCAAGTTCGTCCTTAACCCTCTTCAGAACCCATCCTCCTGGACCTAAAATACAGGCTTTATCTGGTCTATCTTCAGCGATCACTAGCAGGGTTCCAGAGTCCTCATGGAAAACGGTGTCTACGATCTTCGGTTCACTAGTCGACTTCAAACCTAATTCTCTACGAGCCTTTAAGACAGCCCTTAAGACTTCTCCCGGTGAATACATCCTAAATCCTCAACCAGAGTATGGGAGCTCTACATCCCTTTCACTTGTTTAGGCAAGATAAAAGTAAATAGGAGGATAGAGATTAATTATCCTAACGAGCTATCGCCAGGAAGTGAATAGTGTGGAGAAGAGAAAGATCCTAATGGTTCCCGGGCCGACCGAGATACCGACTCGCGTTATCCGGGCTATGATGAGGCGTTCTGAAGCTCACTATGACCCACACTTCAACGTGGGAGTGCTAGAGGAAACACTGGATAAGTTGAAGAAGGTTTTTCAGACAAAGAATGAAGTGATCGCTGTTCCTGGTTCAGGCCGTGTAGCCCTAGAAGCCTCCATAGTAAGCGCTATAGAGGAGGGGGACAAGGTCCTATGTATAGAGGGCGGGATCTTCGGAAGCTGGATGACCGAAATGGTGAATAGGGTGGGAGGAAAAGCTACGGCGTTTCAGCTCGAGTGGGGTAAACCGATAGACATCGATAGGCTTGAAAAAGTGGTAAGCGAGGGCGACTTCGACGCGTTAACGATAGTCCACAACGAAACCACGACGGGAACTATGTATCCATTAGAAGAGATTAGCAGGCTAACACAGGAGTATGATATGCTCTTCTTCGTCGATACAGTATCGTCGCTCGGAGGAGCGGACATAAAGACCGACGAGCTCAAGATAGACTTCAACATGTCTGCCTCGCATAAATGCATCTCAGCCCCCATAGGTCTTGCCATAGTCTCTATAAGCGATAAGGGATGGGAGAAGATGGAGAACCGGAAGAAGCCAGCGTTCACGTTCTCTTATGACCTACTCAAGTGGAAGACTTGGTGGCTGCCAAAAGAGAGAGGAGGCACTCTAATTCATGGATGGAGAAGGCAGCCTATAACGATGCCGGTACATCTCGTATACGCGTTGAGAGAAGCTGTGGACATGTTGTTGGAGGAAGGGTTAGAGCATGTATTTGAGAGGCATAGATTGGTCTCGAAGGCTGTGAGAGAGGCCGTGAGAGCTATAGGCCTAGAAACTTTAGCGGACGAGAGCGTCGCCTCGCATACGGTTACGGGTGTACTGATGCCTGAAGGGATAAGCGATGCAGACCTGAGGAATAGAATGGCTATTAAACACGGAGTCATGATCTCAGGCGGACTCGGCAAGATGAGAGGAAAGATGATTAGGATAGGCCACATGGGAACTACAGCCTCACCCGAATACGTCTTACCTGCACTAAACGCCTTCGAAGCTAGCTTAGCCGAACTCGGATACAAGTTCGAGCGCGACGCAGGCGTAAAAGCAGCGATGGAGGTTCTAGAAGAGCTAGTCCCAACGCAGCCCACATCCCCACTCTAGAAACTTAAAATCTAGGATTCTTCATTACCATCAATTAATCGCCAACTATTTATTTCTAATTAATTCCAAGGTCTTAGCTAGTTATAAGCCATAGTGTATAATATAGGCGCGACTTAAACGAGACAGTGTTAAAACAATAGACCATCAAATAATTTCTTCTTTCTTTTTCTAGTCATTTTTTGCTTCTTTGTTCCACCGAAATATTTTCGTTTATATGCCTCAATAGACATAGTCCCCATTGATCTGTTGCATGTAGCACATATAGGTCTTAAATTACTGATTCGGTCGCTTCCACCTCTAGAAACCGCTTTGTTATGTCCCACCTCGAAGTCTGTAATATGAATTGGTCTCCCACATACGTAACATTTCCCTACTGCTGTATTTAATCCGAAGTATTTTTCCCACACTTTTATTTTCACAGATTTAGGTATTTTTCTTCTTTTTCTTGGTTTCTTTTGTGATATTCCTAAAATATATTCTCCAATTCCACCCATTTCCGTTTAAATATTTTATTATCAAATTTAAATAATTTTTCATAAGTTCTGCATTTTTTATCTCTTATATAGAAATGTTTATTTTCTTCTAGAGATTTATTTAGCGAATAAAAC
>CAZVJZ010000089.1:0-5292 GCA_964627655.1 uncultured Candidatus Bathyarchaeia archaeon | reverse complement strand
TCTCAGTGTATGACCACGGCTTCCTTTATGGAGACGGGGTCTTTGAGGGTATCCGAGCCTACAATGGTGTGGTGTTTAAGCTCAAAGAGCACTTGAAGAGGCTGTACAGCTCAGCGAAGACTATCATGCTCAACATACCGATAAACATGGAGGAGATGGAGAAGGCCGTAATAGAAACCCTGAAGAAGAACAACCTCAGAGACGCCTATATCAGGCTAATAGTGACCAGAGGGGTCGGGGACTTAGGTCTAGACCCAAAGAGATGTGGTAGTCCATCCATCATAATAATAACAGAGCCCATGCTGACCCTTCATGGGGGAGAATTAAAGGAGAAGGGTATCCGAGCCATAATCACGTGGGTTAGGAGGGACCCGATCGACGCAACCTCACATGAGGTTAAGACGTTAAACTACATGAACAGCATACTAGCAAAGCTAGAGGCAAACAATGCAGGCGTCGACGAAGCTATATGCCTCGACACCAAGGGTCACGTCTCTGAAGGAGCCGCTGAGAACCTCTTCATAGTCAAAGACGGAAAGATATATACGCCTCCGATGACGACAGGGGCTTTAGCAGGGATAACCAGAAACGTCATAATAGACCTCGCCAGGAAACTGGGATACGAGGTATGCGAGAGAAACATCACGCCTGTAGAACTGTTCAACGCAGACGAAGTTTTCCTTACGGGAACAGCCGCCGAAGTGGTTCCGGTTAGGGAGATAAACGGTAGGGTCATAGGCGACGGAAAACGTGGGCCTATAACTAAGAGGATTCAAGAGGAGTTCGCGAAACTGACGAGGAGCGGAAAGGAAGGGACACCCATAGAGTAACTGAGAAACCTTTTCCGTAGATCCCTTCGAAAACTTCTTTGAATAAGATCCTCTTCCTCTGAACCTTATGGAAACCTTAAACGGCCTTTAAGGAACTCTTAATGGTAGTGAATCAACCGTTGAGGTCGAAGATTAGAGAGTGGGAACTCATCATAGTGGGCGGTGGAGTGGCTGGTCTAACAGCAGGCATCTACGGGGCTAGGAGCGGGCTTAAAACATTAATCCTAGAAGAGAGGATTCCTGGTGGAACGTTAACCGAGATCCCTTTGATCGAGAATTATCCAGGATTTCCGGAAGGGGTCAGCGGGATGGAGTTATCCTCTAGGCTAGTTAAACAGGCGAAGAAGATGGGAGCGGAGATCCATGAGCTGGAGAAAGCAAACGAGTTAGACTTAGGGTCTGAAGAGAAAACAGTATATACAGACGCAGCAGCCTACGTCGCCTCTGCAGTAATTCTCGCTCTCGGCAGTACACCTAAAACACTCGGTGTACCGGGTGAAGAGGAGCTTAGAGGTAGAGGAGTTAGCTACTGTGCAGTATGCGACGGAGCCTTCTTTAAGGGAAAAAGGGTACTCGTAGTCGGTGGAGGGAATTCAGCCGCCGTCTCAGCCCTCTATCTATCAGGCTTAGCCTCCGAGGTTTGGCTTGCTCATCGACGCGATAGGTTGAGAGCTGAAGAGGCTTTAGCCAGAAACATCCGGGATCGAGGGGTGAAGATTCTATGGAACACTATAGTCAAAGAGATTAGAGGTAAAGAGAAAGTGGAGGCCGTCGTCCTACTCGACAATAAGACAGGAAAGCTTAGCGAGCTGGAGGTTGACGGCGTATTCATTCAGGTAGGCGAGAAGCCTAACAGTGAAGCTGCGCATAGAGCTGGGGTAAACGTGGATGAGGAGGGCTACATAATAGTGGATGAGAGGCAGAGAACGAATATTCCCGGAGTTTACGCCGCAGGAGATATCACGGTATGCCCCGTGAAACAGATCGGAACAGCCGTAGGGCAAGCGATAATAGCGGCTACAGAAGCCTTCGGCTACATAAGAAGACCCTACTACTATAAGGGTTAACGGTCAGAGAGGACCTTAACCTTAAGCTCCTCTACTTCGCCTTCGTCCATCAGGTAAGCTTTCATCGAGTAGTCCATGGTGGAAAATATAAGCCAGACATATCCTTCCCATAACCTCATGCTCTGCAGGTCTATCTGTGAGGGTTCTGGTTTAGCGTGATGAGAGTGAAAGAAGCCTAGAAGCTCCATACTCTCTTCCTCAGCCTTCTTTAGGGCGTTATAGAATTCCTGCGCATCCACCTCGAACCGTACTGTGGAGCCGAGCTTATTTTTGGTTATCTGAACGCGTCTAACCAGAAACTTTTCGTCTTTCCTTTCACCGAAGAGGAGGCCACATGCTTCAACCGGAAACGCTTTCACAGCCTCCTCTCTCATCCCTATCACATCTCTACCCCTAAATTCCACTGTTTTCATAGAACACCCTCTCAACTCAATAATAATATTCTAGCGGGTAACCGTATCTCTTAGGCTTCTTTAACGCCCTATAAGCCCTGAACATGAGGGCTACGATCATGCCAGCGAGGAAACCACCGATATGAGCCCAGTACGCCACCCCGGTGTGGGAGCCGCTCATCAAGAGCTGAAGAAGGAACCAGAAACCTATGAAGACTATAGCTGGGATAGGGATCAGTCTGATAAAGAAGTAGAAGCACAGACATATGACTCTAGCTCTCGGGAATAGCACCATGTAAGCCCCTAGGACTCCAGATATGGCTCCAGAGGCTCCTATAGCCGGTATCGAGGCACTTCGAGGATCATAGAAGTATGTAACATAGGAGTGCATTAAACCCCCTACCACCCCGAAAATCATGTACAACAGAAAATACTTCAGATGACCGAAGGCGCTCTCCACGTTGTCGCCGAATATAAACAGGAAGTACATGTTCGAGAGTAAGTGTATAATCCCCCCATGGAGGAACATGGAGGTGACTAAGGTGTAAAGGTCTCTTCCATGCAGGATGACCGATGGGACCGCACCGTACTTCATTAGGATCGCCGGACTCAACCCTTGTTGAAGCTGCCAAAAGAAGACTAGAACGTTTAACACGATTAAAAGCCAGTTGATGTAGGGTGTCTTCCCACCTCTGTTCTCGTCGTATAGAGGAAACATGAAACATACTTCCAAATTACTTTAACGGAATCATCTTTATTTTATTAACCGCCGATATTAATCTATTCTTGTCTAAAAAAGAAGTTTAGGTCTTACTTAAAGAGGAGAAAACTAGAGTCCCTCAACCATTTATTCCCGCCTTTAACTTTTCCTAGAGAATTCTATCTTCCAGAATAAGAAAGTTCCCTCAGTAACGCAGGCCGCATAGGAGGGCGACCATGATCGATGCGGCTAGAAGGTCGGCGGTGGTTCCCGGATTTAGTTCTCCACCAGCTTTATGGAGTTTTTCGTCGAAAGCCTCGAGTGCTCTTCTACCTTCAGGCGTAGTCAAGCCACCTAGCTCCAGTATTCTTCCCGCTTCCCGTGAAACCCAAGCAGTTCTTTTAAGCCCTATCTTCACGGCTGACTTAACGTCTTCGGTCTCCTTCAATCCGGCTTTCCGGGCTATTAGAGTGTCTGGCACTTTGTTAAGGAGCTCTAGGTAAGCGTGTACTATAGCGGTGTTTATGTCTCGTGTAGAGTTCAAATTCTCGACTATGCATAAATACCCAACGTCGAAGACGTTCTTCATTCCAGACACGAACTCTGAGGCCACGTTATCCCATTCAGACGAGGCTTTCATCACGTCGTAAAGCGTTATGTTCTCTGAGACCAGTCTATCTCGGGCTTTCTGGTCGAATACGTCTGGTGCCTCAGCCGTCTCGGCTCTTCCTAAGGTTCTCTCTGCTCCCGCTATCCTGATCGCCTCGTAAACGTTAACGGCGTCTATAGCTGTCGTGTTGTAGGTTACCTCTATAACATTTAGTCTTAACTCTTCAGAGGCTACTTTACCATGCTCGACGCAGGTCTTCCCAGCAGCTACGGCTAACGGTACGAGAAGTATGCATGTGCCTAAATGCGTATTACCACCCCTATGCCACGAGTTGATGTCTGAGACAGCTCTCTTTATTAGGGCGCCTACGCCAACGTCGGACAGCAGGGTAGAACCCTTACCAGACTTTATACCTCTGATAGCTGCCTCTCTTAAGGAGGGACCTAAAGCAGCGGCGCCTGCAAGGAAATGTTCATACCTGACGTCTGAGAGGTCTCTAGCTCTATGTACGTTGCCGGGCTTAGGCCAACCGCTAACCTCCAAAGCTGAGGCTAGCTGACCTGCCACCATGACTTCATAAGCGAACTTCTCTTCCAGATTTACAGAAGTCAAAGAAGCATCTCCCCAACCTTCATTTTACATCTCTCAGCTTTTCCCATAAGTTTTCAGTTCACTTCCATACCTGTTCAGGTAGACTATCTGTTCTAACGGTTTTCTAGGGCGCATGCTCGATGAAGGGGACTCTGCAGGGTACCCTATAGGCAGGACCGCTACAGCACGGTAGTCGGCCGGAAGGTCGAGTAAATCGTTTAGGAAAGCCGTTTCTGAAGGCGTATAGGTTAAAGTCCCAAGACCCCGACTCTGCACGGAAAGCAAGATGTAGGCTATGGAGATCCATGTAGATTCAAGCCAATATGGAGCCTTGGTGTAGGCGGCTACGACGACTAGGACAGGAGCCTCCGTCAGGAAGTTCTTCTCTGGGGTTATCCCTTGCTCTTTAAGCCAAGCCTTAAATTTTTCAGGAGCCTCCCTATGAAACTTCTCCTCCACCTTCTCGCACTCCTCCTTAATCCTCTTTTTAATCTTCTCTTCAGTAACTATTATGTAGACCCACGGTTGGAGGTTGGCTCCTGAGGGAGCATACCTACCCGCCTCGAGTATCTGACAAACCTCCTGTAGAGATATCGGCTTGCTCCTATACTTTCGGATGCTTCTCCTCTCCCTCATTAACTTAATCAACTCTATACTCGATTCCCTATTTCTCCGCATGGAACGTTCTCTGCCTCCGAATTTAACTGCCATCGAAGACCCTCTTTAAATTTATCGTCCATCTGTTTACGGTGAACCTTCCGATACTTCGACTCGTTTTAAACGGCCTAGAAAATCGGCTTCGAAATTAAGCGAAACTGCGAGATGCCACCGAAAGGTTAACGAGAGACAAAAGTAAACTCTATACAGGATTAGCTTATAGGATGATGGATAAGCCTTGACGCTTCTAGACGATGCTTGGGAGCTACGGTTAAAGATAAAGGCTTTACTGAAAGAGGCTGTGAAGAGAAACCTAACCGAGGGTATACTCCTCTCAGGCGGCCTAGATACGAGTATCTTAGCTTTTGTAGCATCTAAATTTAGGTCTCTGAAGGCGTTTACAGTGGCCTTCAGAAGAGGAGAAGCCCCAGACCTAGGATACGCA